>VGVE01000040.1 GCA_016874135.1 Gammaproteobacteria bacterium
CGGTACATTGAGTGTGGGCGCAGCGCTCTGCATCGATTCCCATGGCACTGCAGCGCAGAAGGCGATGTACCTGCCTCGCCTCTATAGCGGTGAGTGGACGGGCACGATGTGCCTGACTGAAGCACAATGCCGGTACCGACCTCGGCATCATCCGTACGCGCGCCGAACCACGTGCCGACGGATCCTACAGCATTACGGGTACCAAGATTTTCATTACCAGCGGCGAGCACGATCTTGCCGCCAACATCATTCACCTGGTTCTCGCGCGTTTACCGGATTCACCTTCTGGCACCAAGGGCATCTCACTCTTCATCGTGCCGAAGTTCCTGCACGATGACACCGGTGCGCTCGGCCCGCGCAACGCTGCGGTCAGTGGCTCCATCGAACACAAGATGGGAATCAAGGGCAGCGCGACCAATGTCATGAACTTCGACGGTGCCACCGGTTTTCTCATCGGTGCGCACAACGCAGGGCTCGCCTGCATGTTCACGATGATGAACTACGAGCGGCTTTCCGTGGGGTTGCAAGGCCTGGGCGCTGGAGAAGCCGCGTCGCAGTTTGCATCCTCCTACGCCAATGATCGATTGCAGGGGCGCTCACCTGCAGGCCCGGTGCGCCCTGACGCACCGGCGGATCCGCTGACTGTCCATCCGGACGTGCGGCGAATGCTGTTGACGATTTGCGCCTTTACGGAAGCCGGTCGGGCATTTGCCGTGATGGTCGGCCGTGAACTGGATCGCGCCAAACACTTGAACGACTGGCAGGCACAGGTGTTCTCGGAACTGCTCACCCCTATTGCCAAGTCGTTTCTCACCGATCGCGGATTTGATTCCGCCGTGCTTGCACAGCAGGTTTATGGCGGGCATGGCTACATCGCGGAATGGGGTGTCGAACAGCTCGTCCGTGATGCGCGGATCGCGCAGATCTATGAGGGTACCAACGGTGTCCAGGCCATGGATTTCATTGGCCGCAAGGTTCTTCGTGATGGTGGTGCGACACTGCAGGCATTTCTGACTCAGATGCGACAGGAGGCGATTCCGCCCCGGTTTGAAGCGGAGTGCGCCGATGCGGAATTGCGCCTTGCCCGAGTCACTGGTCGTCTCGTGGAGCGAACCCGCGGTGACATGGATCTTCCCGGTGCGGTCGCCACCGACTACCTGGAGCTGGCAGCGCTCACCATCTACGCCCGGCTGTGGGCCCGCATGGTCCAGGTGGCTGAGGCCGGTGTACAGGCTGATCCGCAACTGGCGACGCACAAAGCCCGTACCGCGGCATTCTTCTTCGCGCGTCTGCTGCCGAAAACACTGGCACTGGAACAGACTATCGAAGCGCCGTCTTCGAGCGTTGATCTGTAGAGGAATTCCGCCGTTCGATCACCCAGGTTATTGCCCGACGCCTTTTCCAGGGCAGGGATGTTTGGGTGAGCCGGTGTCACAGACCGAGATTGCACGTAACCAGACACTCGCACCGCCGACTAGCGTGGTGTCGATGCCGGGTGTGCTCTCGCTCTTCTCCGTGCCCTTTCCTTTCTCTGTTTCGTTCTCTTTCTCTTTCTCTTTCCCTTTCGCGTCGGGAATGGACTGTGGGGCATCTCGGATGGAACGAGTGATCGTATAAAAGGCCTCATTTCCCTGAATCACCTTGATCAGGGTGACCTGGGATGCATCGATCAAACTGAGCTTTGGACAGGCCAGCAAGGCAACTGCGGTTGGATAACCATTTTCTTCCACGGTGGATACGGGTACGTAGCTGTCGTGGATGCAACTGGCAAGATGGTCGGTGCGTAGACCCTCAAGAAAATCCAGCGGGTCGGGAACGGGAGAACCTGCGAGGCGTTCGAGAGTGATCTTCTCTTTCCACCGTTCCTTCGACATTTCTTCGGCTGCTTCCGGGACCGCGTTGGCTTCTGCTTAAGGAATGTACTCGGCCAGTTGCAGTGATTCAGACTGGGTACCGCCAACCCTTGCCCAACCGGATGGTGGTGCGGCCAGCAGAATTTCGCCCGTTGCCTGCGGAGGCTGATTTGTCTCGTCATCTCCTGCTTGCATGGAAGCTCAAGCGGAACACTGGAAAATCCAGATCATCAGAACTATGAATTGCAGTTTCATCTCGGAAATACCCATGGATGAGAAGCGGACAGGCCGCCGTCCACGGCGATGGCCTGGCCATTGACGTAGGACGCGCGGTCACTCAACAGGAAACAGGCCATCTCGGCGATCTCGTGCGGCTCACCATGTCGCTTGAGAGGATTGATCTGGCCGATGCGGTTCGATGTGCCGCGTTCGCGCGCACGCTCGAATGCCGGCCGGGTCATGCCGGTTTCGATGAGCCCGGGACAGATGGCGTTGATTCGGACACCCGAGCCATACAGCTGGTAGGCCGTTGTTTGCACGATGCTGATCACTCCGACTTTAGATGCGCTGTAGTCGATGCCTCCGGCATTGGCACGCAGTCCTGCGACGGATGCGGTGCAAACGATTGCACCGGAACCTTGCCGTGTGAAGTGAGGAACGGTGTGTTTGATGGCCAGGAATACACCGACGGTGTTAACCCCGAGTGTGTGTTGCCAGTCTTCCACGGTCAGTTCAGTCAAGGGTTTGCGGCCACCGGAAACACCTGCATTGGCGTAGATTCCATCGACACCCCCGAAGCGATCTGCACACGCGGTCACAAAGGTGATGACATCGGACTCGTTCGCGGCGTCAGCACGAATGGCATGGGCCATACCTCCGGCACTGACGATGCTTGCAGCCGTCTGTACAATCTCGGTACTCATATCCACGGCAATCACCCGGGCACCTTCCCGGGCTGCGAGAGACGCAGTCGCCCGGCCAATACCGCTGGCAGCGCCGGTGATGATGATGGGTTACCGTCGAGAAGTCCCACAGCTGATTCCTAGCGCGTTGGTGATTGACTTAATAAACGCTGCTGACGACATCGTCGACGAATCGGCTCTTGCCGCCCGGTGTGAATCCGGTGCAGTAGTGAATGCGTGGGCCTGCCAGTGCGGCGTCACATTCGAGCCATTGTGGGCCTTTCGGGCGTGGTGTGATTGTCCAGCTGCGCTCTTCCATGACGAAATACTCCGGGTGTTTGAGCAGCGCGATGGCGGCGGAATCCCAGGGATGGAAGCCTGAGTCGTTCGGGAACTGGCCCGTCCACCAGTTGCACCAGGCCAGTGAATTGCGATGAAAGTAGGTGGCCACGGGATTGTTACGGGCAGCGATCACCTCAAGATCCCGTGCCGAGATACAGACCTGTGAGGTGAGTTCAAAACCGGCCAAGATGACTCGGGTTGAGCCGCAGGCTTCCAGCATGAGGCGGGCTGCATCGACATCGTTTTCGAAGTTGAAATCTGCAACCGGCCCCTTGTCGCCGATAAAAAACTTCCGGCCTCTGGATCGACCGGCGACGATGATCAGGGTGGTGATGCTCCTGAAGGCATCCGGATGGTCGCGCGCCAGAATCCCCATGTTGGTCAGAGGGCCGATGGCAGCCACCGCACACCGTGTTGTGCGGAGTAGCGCGGCCATACCTTCAACGGCGGCGTTGCTCGCGGAATTTTTTGCCATCGACTCAGCCGCACCTTCGAGTACGGGAACTGCGGACTGTTTGAGTGCAACGATCTCACGCGCTACACGAACAACTTCGGAAAGGGGTCCGTTGCCGAACACAGTGGTGATCAGGCGCAGATCGAGCAGATCGGAGTTTAGTGCCTCGGCGATGGCAAAACCGTCATCAATATCCCGTGGCCGACCCTGGTGCTGCACACCGAGTGCGACATCAGTATCGATGATGAGCGGAATGCGGTTCATGTGCCGATCATCGTCCTTGCGGTGTTGAGCCAGGCGATTCGCTGTTCGGCATTCGCTTCAAGAGGCAGCTGCGCCACACCCAGCAACCTGCGGATGATCTCAATGGCCGCAAAACGGATGGCGAGCCCATAGTCGAAGCCAGGAGGTGTGACGTAAGAGCGGAGGCTTGTCATCAGATCCTGTTGCGAGAACCCGGTGAACGTCAGATGCGCGAGCATCACACCGACGTCAAATTCGGGCGGACCGACAAAAGCGAACTCCGGATCGATGATCGCTACGCCGATCCGATCATGGTGCAACCACGATCCAGGGTAGTAGTCGCCGTGCAGGAGGCATGGGCGGGATGCATGTGCAGCCTTGCCGAGATAGATGTCGCCGAGCTGGGACGCGATGTTGCGAAGCCCCTCATCGGCGGCAAACTGCGCTGCGATGCTCTCAAGTCCCGGCGCGATGGACGCGCCGTTGCCCGACATGAGCGGGATCACGAAGATGTGTTGATGGTTGAGCGCGCGCATCTCCCGATTTGTAAAGGCGGCTGCATCGATGCCCTGCAGCGCATGCAGCCGCCACAACCAGTAGATGAGTGCGGTGAAGAGACCCCGTCCGTTCAGTTCAGCGAACCCGTCCCTGTAGAGATGCTGGAAATCTCCTTCGGTTCCCATATCCTCCAGTGCGAGCAAGCGGTGAGATGCGTCAAAACCGATCCTTGAGGGCATTCGCATGGAGAGTGAGCCGTCGGCGGCGAGGGTGGAATAAAAAAGATCCTCGGTCGCTATGCGGTTTTCAGGTGCTGGAATCTGCGGGTACTTTGCGACGAACGGCACGGACTGTTTCAGGATCAAGGTCCGCTTCGCGAGCCGAGCCCGCAGCGTCCGGTTCATGTTGCCTTCACCCGCCGGTTCCAGCCCCTCGATGGATTCGTCAGGGGCGATCCATCCGAGCTTGCGGCAAAACGCCTCGACTGCGGCGACGTTGGCAGGCGACAGCTCCAGCATCAGCGAATCGCAACGGGATTGATCACCGCCTGTACCGCGCCGACAAATCGGGGTGCGCCCAGTACGAAGAGGAATTCAGCCACACCGTCTTTGGCAAGACCTCGGGTGTCCATGTTCTCGAGAATGTACACACCGTTCTTGGCGAGTAGTTCCGGATGAACCGGGAACGCCTGGGCGTTGTCTTCGGCGGGCAGTACTTCAAGAGCCCAGGTGTCAGAGCCGACAGCAACAACACCGAGACTCGCGAGATATTTCGCACCACCGACACCGAGCCCAGGTTCCCCTGCCATGAAGCGGGTTGCGTCCGTATCCATCACGTTGAGCCAGCCGGTGTGAAACAGGACTACATCGCCTTTACCGATCTTCACACCTGCGGTCTTTGCAGCGGCTTCAATCTCCGCCTGATTGATCGGCGTGCCTTCCGGGACGATATCAACACCTTTCAGTTTGGCGACATCGAGCAGCACACCGCGGGTGGCAATGGGTGGCAGCTCATGGATGGAGTACTTCTTGAGCCCGGTGTTGGCGACAAATTCGCTGGCGTGAGTGCCGTTGTAGTAGCGGTGTTCGATGCCCATGTGGCCGAGCCCATCGAGCTGGCTGCCGATACCCATCCAGAAGTTCAGCAGGTCATCGTTGCCGGTGGACTTGTTGCTGCCGAGCGTCGCACCCGTACCATCCGACAGTTGCAATACCGTCATTGAGTAGTTGCGTGGCGGATAGGCCGGGGACTTCGATCCGGTTTCTACACCGAGGCGATACGTCTTCCCTTCAGTGACGAGTTTTGCCGCCTGCACCAGTTTTTCAGGCGACAGGTTGTTGATCGCGCCCAAAGTGTCATCAGCACCGTAACGGGATGGATACCAGTCTTCGGCGCGGGCAATACCGAGCGTGAGGCTGGTGACGAGCAGCAGGATGAATCGCATGTTGAACTCCCCTGATTGAGTGTGGGGGAGCATAACAAACCGGGATGAGCGGGAAACGAAGAGTCGTGCCGATGCTCAGGCCGGCGACCGGGCGAGTCGCGCAACCAGCCGCGGGTAAATCCCCCCAAACGCCCCATTCGACATGATGACGATGTGCCGGCGCTGTTTCGCGGGTTTCGCCAGATGCTCGATCAGTGCATCGAGGTCATCAAACATCCGAGCGGGAACCACACATTCGTCCACGAGTGAGGCGAGGTCCCACTTGATGTTGTCGCCGCGAAACCAGATGGCCGAATCTGCAGGCGAACAACAGTTCACCAGGTCATGGCGGAGCGTACCGAGCGACATGGTGTGCGAGCGCGGCTCGATCACGGCAAGGATTTCGTCGCTGCCAACAGCTTTACGAAGCCCTTGCAAGGTCGACCGGATCGCCGTCGGATGGTGGGCGAAGTCGTCGTAGACCCGTACCTTCGCGTCTTCAAAGATCAGCTCCATGCGCCGCTTCACGCCTCTGAAGGAGCTGAGGGCTTCCGCAGCCACACTCGGCGCCACACCCGCATGCCGGGCTGCGGCAATCGCGGCCAGGGCGTTGTTGACGTTGTGTTGGCCAAGGAGAGACCAGTCCACGGTGCCGACCTGTACGTCGTTGATGCAGACGTTGAAGCGGCTGCTGTTGGCGGTCACATCACGCGCATGCATCACTTCGCCCGTGTCGCGTTCGATGCGATGGCGGATGCGGCCACTGCCGAAAAGTCCGACCGGTGACCAGCAGCCGCGCCGCAGTACTTCATCAACATGCTCATCGGCCACCGGTACGAGCACGAGGCCGCTGGCCGGCACGGTGCGCAGCAGCAGATGGAATTGCTGCTGGATCGCCTCGACATCCGGAAAGATGTCCGCGTGATCATGTTCAAGGTTGTTGATGACGAGGGTTCGTGGCCGATAGTGCAGGAACTTCGAGCGCCGATCGAAGTACGAGGTGTCATATTCATCCGCCTCAACCACGAAACAAGGAGTCGTGCCGAGCGCTGCGCTGCGTTCGAGGTTGGCCGGAACACCGCCGATCAGATACCCGGGATCGAGGCCTGCACACTTCAGAATCCAGGCTAACATGCTGCTGGTCGTGGTCTTGCCATGCGTGCCGGACACCGCGATTACCCAGCGATCCTGCAGGATCGTCTTGCCGAGCCATTCCGCACCTGATGTGTACGGCAGCCCGGATTCCAGTACGTACTCCACGCCGGGATGTCCACGCGGCAGCTGCGCGTTGCCAATCACGACCAGATCCGGTCGTGGATCGAGTTGAGCCGGATCGAAGCCTTCGTACACGGTGATACCCGCAGTGGCGAGTTGGTCACTCATTGGCGGGTAGAGTTTTTTGTCGCTCCCCGACACTTCGAAACCCGCGTCTTTGGCGAGCATCGCGAGGCTACCCATGAGGGTACCGCCGATGCCGAGGAAGTAGAGGCGACTGCTCTTTTCGGTGACTGTCATCATGCCGGATTCTCCAACACCGCCTGGGCTACGACGGTGGACAGAAACCACATGCCAAGCGCGACGCCGGTGGCGGGAACATAGCGGATATCCAGTGCCTGATGAACGATGTGGCCATAGATGACGATGGTCCACAGGAAGAATGCGAACAGCAACGAGTCGGCGGCACCGTCAAAGATCATCCGGATCAGAGGCAGTGTCGCCCCGAGAAGCGCCGTCAACAGCAAATCGCAACCGAAAACAGATGTCAGCGTGGGCAGGAAGCGGGCTTCTACGCTCCGAAAATAAAGGGCAAGCCAGAGCAGGCACGCGAATGTTGCCTGCGGTACGACGATGGCGGTGGCCGTTCGCCACGGATCAGCACCTTCCGAGAGTGCGGTTGAAAGCAGCAGGCTCGTGATGAGGTTTGCGAGCACGACCATCGCCACGAACCAGCTCGCCGTCGGCACCTTGGATGTATGTGCACGCAACGTGCACAGCTGCCAGAAAAACGTGATGACGGTCAGCATGGAATGTTTTGAACGGCGAGCGGGTCTGTAAAACTCGCACAAATTCTCGCACAAAAAAGGAGGGTGACGGAGAATGACTGCGGAGTGGGGCAACACGTCGCATGCCGAGTGAGCACCGGAACCCCGTCAGTACCAGGACCAGGATCAAGACCAAAAACAGGATCAACACCAAAAACAGGACAGTCGCGAACGTCATGGCGAACAAACGCAACGCTTTTTATGCCCAGTCCGGGGGTGTCACCGCCGTCATCAATGCCTCCGCCTGTGGTGTCATCGAAACCGCGCGCAAACACAAAGACCGAATCGGCAAGGTGCTCGCCGGGCGCAACGGCATCCTCGGTGCACTACGGGAAGAGTTGATCGATACCAGCAAGGAATCTGCGGCGACGATTGCCGGGTTGCGTTACACACCGAGTGGCGCTTTCGGTTCCTGCCGCTACAAACTCAAGTCGTTCGAACAGAACCAGCGGGAATACGAACGCCTGATCGAGGTGTTCAAGGCCCACGACATCGGGTACTTCTTCTACAACGGCGGGGGTGATTCCCAGGATACGGCCAACAAGGTCGCACAGCTGGGGAAACGCCAGGGGTATCCGGTGACTTGCATCGGTGTGCCCAAGACTGTCGACAACGATCTGCCATTTACCGATACCTGTCCGGGCTTTGGTTCCGTCGCCAAATACGTGGCGGTGAGCACCCGGGAAGCAGCGCTTGATGTGGCTTCCATGTGTGAAACCTCCACCAAGGTTTTCATCATGGAAGTGATGGGGCGACATGCGGGTTGGATTGCTGCCGCGGCAGGACTTGCGCAGGAAGAGAAGGACGATGCGCCCCATGTGATCGTATTGCCGGAAGTGCCTTTCGACGACGATGCATTTCTGGCCAAGGTGAAATCCACCGTGGACCGGATTGGTTACTGCGTTGTGGTCATCAGCGAAGGCGCGCATTACGCCGATGGCCGTTTCCTCGCCGATGCCGGCAGCCGTGATGTCTTTGGACACGTTCAGCTTGGTGGTGTTGCGCCGACAGCAGCGCAGATGATCAAGGACAAGCTCGGCTACAAATACCACTGGGCGGTGGCGGACTATCTGCAGCGCGCTGCGCGGCACATCGCTTCAAAGACGGATGTCGACCAGGCGTATGCGCTCGGCAAGGCCGCGGTTGAGTTCGCGCTGGCCGGCAAAAACGCGATCATGCCCACCATCGTGCGCAAGAGTGACAAACCCTACCGGTGGACCATTGGCGAGGCACCGCTTGACAAGGTCGCCAACGTGGAACGGAAGATGCCGAAGAACTTCATCACTAAAGACGGTTTCGGTATTACCGAGGCGGCCAAACGTTATCTGGCGCCGCTGATTGCAGGGGAAGATCCGCCGACGTTCCGCAATGGCTTGCCGAGGTACGTAAAGCTCAAGGGTGTTTTGGTCCCGAAGAAGCTAGCTGAATTCGCGTGAGCGAACCGCTCCTGGATTCGCTCGAACTAGCCGCAGCAAAAGCCGGAGACATTGCCCCGGCGGTCTATGAGCGTTATTTCGAGCGTTGTCCGGATTCCCGGACGATCATGATCCACACGGACAGCTACATGCGTGGCCGCATGCTCGATGAAGTGTTCCGTTTGCTCATGAGCGGTGACGTCGAAGAAGAGCGCGAATACCTGGAATTCGAAACCACCAACCACCGCGCCTATGGGGCGGCACCGCACATGTACGAGAACGTGCTGCTGGCCGTACGTGATGTCGTGACGGATGTGCTGGGTTCGGAGTTTTCGGCCGAGATGGACGTGGCGTGGAAGCAACGCGTGCAGGAGCTGCTGGCGATTATCCGGCTGTTTACTGCGGCAGCGTAGCGTTTTGGCCCAATTGGGGGTCAGGCCGGATCGCTTTTCCGCCGTCCACGCTTATGTGTGCGGCGTTCATTTTCAAACACGAAGGCTGATGTCAGGCCATCATCTGCGGCCCGACGCAGGCCTTCCCGGCGATCTGGCCGCCGATTGAATCGGCAATTGCACTTGATGGCATCACAACCCGGTAGTGGCAAAACCGGCGCCTCATTGATAAGGATTGGCTTCTGCGCGAGCTCACGGGCCTTCGCGTAACAACCCCCTGCTCCGGGAACGATCAATACCGTCCGATAGGGAGAGAGCTGCTTTTTCCCTTGGGTTTTCGCGGGTGCAGAACCCAGGCGGGACCACTTGCCGATCTGAAATGCCATGGGGATAAGGTAGCCGGGCGGGATCAAAAAAAGCGGAATTCCGCCACGTTTCAGTTTTGTTCAACGTCCTTCCGGCAAGCACGAACGTGATCGATCGAGCACTTTTCTCTGTTTTGAAACAAAAGTACCCGCCCGCTCACATTGACGCTTCGGTCAGTTCGAGACCTACCTGCTGAATACCATGGCAGCACGAGTCAGACTCACTGCTAAGACGCTGCGTTTGAATACCAACAACGGGGTAAAGGAAGGGTGGGTTTGCTCGTGTTGTCGAAGTCCAGGGGATGGGGAAACTTCGACTGGTATATCTGGCTTTCAATGCGGTCGTTTCTCAGGAAAGTCATCTCCATGATGGGCCGCAGGTCCAGGCCAGACCTTGAGACTGCTTCGATGCAGTTGTTCGGAGGGAGGTGTACACAGGTATGTGTCTGCAGGATCTTGTCGAAGGTACGCTTGGCAAGACCGAAGAATGGCTCGTTCCAGAGCTGGTCCAGTTCGTGGAACTCCGCAACGATGATCCGAAATCGGTTCATCAAAGCGGCTGAAGCCGACAGAAAGACCCCGTATTCGTACCCCTCTATGTCGATTTGCAGCAACAGGTCCGAGTCGTTTTTCAGGGCGCAATCATCTACCCAACCGTCGAGGGTCATGAAGTCTTCGTCTGATGTGCAGCCGATGAACTTTTTGCTGAAGCTGAAGAGCGGGTGTTCTTCGGCGAGTCCTTCAACGGATTTGTCAGCAAGAAAGACCCTCATGCCTCGATCAGCACACTCTTTCTCGAATCCGGATACGAGGTTAACGCCTGGAGAAAAACAGGCTTCGACTGCGTCAAGATTGTCCGGGAGCAGATAGCCACCATCCCCGGCGGGCCCGAGGCGGATAAGTTCCCGGTTGGTCGATACCGGGTGTAGCCGTTCCAGCAATCGAACAAGATTGTTGCGATCGTTTTGCCAAGTCGGGAATTCCCGAGACGTAGCGATGGCGCTGGCGAAGCGGGATCTGAAGTTTCGTAGGGCGTCTCTCATTTTTTTTTCGCTGGTTGTGGGTTGGTCTTGGTGCGTGAACCTCTCACAATATGCGCCCGTTCAATCCCCGCAGAGCAGATTGCGATTACGGGCTGAGATTATCATCGTCAGATTCCGCCCGATGGATGGCTTGGGGGTATCGAGGAAAAACCAGAGCAGACGTGGCCGTGACATCTCCTGAAAAGTACATTCTCGTGAAAGCGATGCGGGCCGGTCTCGGTGATTTGATGCTTGGCGTATTGCAGGGTCTCCTTTTTGCGCGTTTGAGAGGGCGTACTTTGGTCGTGGATTGGACGAACTCGGTTTACGCACCGGCGGACGCGAACCTTTCCCGGTCCTGTTTGAGCTCAAGTCCCAGTCTTGCGCCGACGCCGTGGATCCCTCCGCAGCAACCAGACCTGCGCTTTGGACCGGCCACCTGCATCGGTCGGTGAAGGAGATGCTGGATCTGCATAATCGTGGGTGGGAGGGCGGTGCCTACCTTGAGGATTTTTCCTGTCGGCTGGAGCAGGTCGACTATGAGGAACCTGTCCTGATCAGCACTGACTACAGGTTTCTGCGGCGGATGCGGGCGCACTTCACTGGAGAGTTCTCCCATCTTTCTCACCTCACCAACGGCCAGATTCTGGCAGATCTTGCGAAACGGCATCTCACGCTTGCTGCGGATCTAAAAACGGAAGTGGAGACCTGGCGGGAACGGAATCTGCCTGGGTTCACTGTGGGTATTCATGCCAGACATACGAATGAAAAGGGTGGGAAAAACACTGATATCCGCAAGCTGGAATCAGCTTTGTCGCGTGTCCTCAGTCGCAATCCGGTCGACAGAATCTTTCTTTGCACTGACAACGTCGCAACTGAAGAATCTCTCCAATCCCGGTACGGGAACATCGTCGTCAAGGACAAGCGGTTTCCCGAAGCGAATGATGTTGTGCACCTCACGGCGCACGCCTCGGGTCACGGCATCAGGACAGCCAAGGAAGCCGTAACTGAGATGTATCTGCTGAGTCAGTGCGATGTTCTGATCGACGCCAACAACTCCAATTTCGGTTATGCATCTTCACTATGGTCAGAAGGCAGATCAAACCCTGATCTTGCAGCGGAGCCTACTGGAATAAAGCCGCTTCTGCGCCGGTTCAAGCAACGTTTTCGGCCCACACCAGGCGTTGAACCTGACATACGGCTTTGAAGCGTTCGCGAGGAGTGAGCAGGGTCGCGAAAATCCGGTTACCGCCTTTTTGATCCGAGCGTGTTTGAACATGAGCTGAGGCCACGAGGCAATCACCAGAATAAAGAACCCGGCCGCAGCCCGGTTCTTTGCTTCTAGCGGTGAGTCCCGCGACTCACAGTATGGGGATCAGCAACAGTGCGACGATGTTGATGATCTTGATCAGCGGGTTCACAGCGGGGCCGGCGGTGTCCTTGTAGGGGTCGCCCACGGTGTCGCCGGTGACAGCAGCCTTGTGTGCTTCAGAACCCTTGCCGCCAAAGTGACCGTCTTCAATGTACTTCTTGGCGTTATCCCACGCGCCACCACCGGTGGTCATGGAGATGGCTACGAAGAGACCCGTCACGATGGTACCGATCAGGAGGCCGCCCAGTGCCTCGGGGCCGAGGAATACACCGACGAGCACAGGTACGATGACCGGTAGCAGCGACGGGATCATCATTTCCTTGATCGCGGCGCGGGTCAGCATGTCCACAGCCTTGGAATAGTCAGGCTTGGCCTTACCTTCCATGATGCCTTTGATTTCCTTGAACTGGCGGCGCACTTCAACCACCACGGAACCTGCGGCACGACCCACCGCTTCCATCGCCATGGCACCAAAGAGGTAGGGAATCAGGCCGCCGATCAGGAGACCGATGATGACCATGTGGTCAGAAAGGTCGAACTCAAACTCCCGGCCAAACTGGGCTTCGAGGTTGTGGGTGAAGTCTGCAAATAGCACCAGTGCGGCCAGACCGGCAGAGCCAATCGCATAACCCTTGGTGACGGCCTTGGTGGTGTTGCCCACGGCGTCGAGAGGATCGGTGATGTCACGAATGGCACTCGGCAGTTCAGCCATCTCGGCGATACCACCGGCGTTGTCGGTGATCGGGCCGTAGGCGTCGAGCGCAACGATCATGCCGGTCATGGACAGCATGGAGGTTGCGGCAATGGCGATTCCGTACAGGCCACCCAGTTCATAGCAGCCCCAGATAGCGGCGCAAACGGCCAGCACCGGCCAGGCGGTTGCTTTCATCGAAACGCCGAGGCCGGCAATGATGTTGGTGCCGTGACCGGTGGTGGAGGCTTCAGCCACGTGTTTCACCGGTGCGTAGTCTGTGCCGGTGTAGTACTCGGTGATGTAGACAATCAGGCCGGTCAGGACCAGGCCGACGATGGCGCAGGCGAAGATTTTCATCGCGCCGTAGGAGGAGCCTGCCATCAGTTCGGTGGTGATGGGGTAGAAGGCGATGGCTGCAAGGACTGCAGAAACGATCACGCCCTTGTAGAGCGCGCCCATGATGGAGCCACCGTCGTTGGTCTTGACGAAAAAGGTACCAATGATCGAGGCGATGATGGACACGCCGCCGAGTGCGATCGGGTAGAGAACGCCATTGGGGCCGGCTGCTTCGACCATCAGGCTGCCGAGCAGCATGGTAGCGATCAGGGTTACGGCATAGGTTTCGAAGAGGTCTGCCGCCATACCGGCGCAGTCGCCGACGTTGTCACCGACGTTGTCGGCGATCACCGCGGGGTTGCGCGGGTCGTCTTCCGGAATACCGGCTTCTACCTTACCGACCAGGTCAGCACCGACGTCTGCACCCTTGGTGAAGATACCGCCGCCGAGACGGGCAAAGATCGAGATCAGGGAGCTGCCGAATGCCAGGCCCACGAGGGCGTGCAGCGTCTCGGCTTCAGCAATGCCCATGGACTGCATGATGGCGTAGTAACCGGCGACACCCAGGAGGCCAAGGCCAACCACCAGCATGCCGGTGATGGCACCGCCGCGGAATGCAACCTGCAGTGCAGCGTTGATGCCGTTGCGGGCAGCTTCCGCAGTTCGCAGGTTCGAACGCACGGAGATGTTCATGCCGACGTATCCGGCCACACCGGAAAGCACCGCACCTACGAGGAAACCGACGGCGGTATAAACGCCAAGAAAGGCAATCGGAACCAGCAGCACGACGCCGGCGATGGCGATGGTCGTGTACTGGCGGTTCAGGTAGGCGCTTGCGCCCTGCTGGATCGCACCGGCGATTTCGCGCATGCGGTCGTTGCCTTCGGATTGCGCAAGAATCCAGCGGACCTGCCAGATGCCATAAATGATCGCGAGGACTCCGCACGCGAGTGCGAAGGACAGGTACGGCGACATGAGATTTCCCCTCAAGTTGAAGAAAGGTTTTTTGTATTCAGGAATCCGACCCCAGGACCTGCTCCTGTGAGTGCTACAGGCTGCCCTGAACACCCCATGGCGGTCTTCTTGCTCCCGGTCGGGGCGGCGGATGATACTCAACGCCCCGGGCAATTCAAAGCTGGCTTCGATTCCTGGATCGGGGCCGGTTCGGGTCCGAATCGGTTCAGTGCGCTAGGGTACTGAAGCCAACCGTTGGGGTCTGTTACGGGTTTGTGGCGCCCCACTGTTATCCGCTCGCCAGCAGCACCCGCAGGTCGGTAATCCCGCCATTGGCCCGCGACACAAAAGAGGCCATGACCAGCGAGTGATTGGCGAGCAGGCCCATGCCGTCGCCATTGAGGATCATCGGGCTAGAGACGGTCTGCTGGGACGGTTCCAGCTCGCGAATGACCTGCTGCAGGCTCACCCGGGCGTTTTTATTGTCGAGCACATCGCCGAAGTCGTTTTCAGCGGCCCGCAGGAGATGCAGCAGTGCCCAAGTATAGCCTCGGGCTTCGTAGAACACAGCGTCAAGTTCCAGCCACGGCGTCTTGTACTCCTCATCAACTGGTGCGGAAGTCGACTGGGTGGCAGCGGCGTCGCCAGCGAGATCGATGTTCAGCTGGCGTTTGCCGACGCTCGCTGAAAGACGCTGGGACAGGCTGCCGAGGCGGGTTTCGACGGATTCGAGCCAATGCGCCAGATTGTCTGCCCGGGCGTAGAACTGGGCTTTCGGCTGCGCCGGATCCGCCAGGCGGTCGAGGTAGCGGCTGAAATGACGGATCCCGTCGCGGTATTCACTTTCTGATGGCGGGAACGCCCAGCTCGAGTTGTCGAAGGACAGTTTGGGTTCGGCTTCCGCCAGGTCCTTGTCTTCGATGCTCTGACTTTGCGACCGGGATAGGTCGATCCTGAAGGATCTGGAGGTATCCCTTAACTGGGTGAGCACGCCAAACTCCCAGGCCGGCATGTTATCCATGACCACACCTGGAGGGAACTTGTCATTCGACAGGTAACCACCCCGCTTCTCCAGAAGCGCGTCGCCGAGGGCGAGCATGGTATGGGTCATGACGTATCCGGTGACCGGCCGATGCCCGTTCTTGTTCGCGTATTGGTTGGCCTTTTCGACGACATCGAACTCGGCGGGTTCCGCATCCCACCACCAGCCGACGCCGACATAACCCGTCAGCACCAGGGCCAGTACGCCGCTGACCGTCTTGCGGATCATCGAGCCGCCGGTTCCAACCGGAACTGACTGCGTTTCGCTCGGATACTTCGATTGCCAGAATTTCCAGTTCATTGGTGCAGACCCCAGCGGTGGCGGTGGTTCAAAAGGTCGGAAGAGGGCTCACTGTGCGGCCGGAAAACACACCAGCTCCACACTCGGTGGGCTGCCGATGCGGATGTTGGCGCGCACGCGGCCACCCATGTCCACTTCGTTCATCTTCTTGAACATCCAGCGCCCGGCTTCATCGTTCGGCGCGGTGATTGTGGTGCGACATCCTTCCGTCTTGGCCTGTGCGCCTAACGTCGCCAGAGCGGAAATTGTTGCCGCACTGCCATCATTGAGTGTGGTGCTGTCGAAGCGCTGGTGTTTGCGTTTCGCAGCTGCCAGCAGGTTCACCTGGGTTTCAGTCGGTGCAATGGAAGGGTGATTCGGCATGATCTCCCTGGCACGGGCGAGATTCGCCCGCGCTTCGGTCAATGCCCATCTGTTCGAGGCTTCCAGGGCCTTGGCGACAAATCGTTCGGCGATCTTTTCAGGACCACGCAACCCTTCGTCATTGTGGGGGTCCAACAGGAGAACCTGTCGAAACAAGTCCTGGGCGCTGCCCGGTTGTGGACCCGTGAGGTGCTCGTAACGGATGGCGCGGTTGGCCTGCTCGAGCAGGGTACGTATGCGGATCTCACGCGACTCGACGGTGATCGCCGGTGGTGTTGGTGCGACTGTTTTTGTAGCCGGCCGCGCTTCCGTGACTGGCGGTGGCGGTGGGCTCTGGCACGCCGCGAGACCAACGAGGCAAAGCCAGATCAGGCCTCGAATGGTGCCGGTTGGGCGGACAGCGACCGGTACTTTTGCGACGGAGTTCATGCGATGAATCGGGAACAGAAGTCCTTCACGACTCGGGTGGGAGGTCTGTGTTACAACGCGCGGAGTTTAGGGTGGCCGGCAGCAGATATCGAATGATGATTTCCAGACCCGCATCTGCTCGCATGTGGAAGGCGTCCAGTCACGTCTCTGCGCGGGTGCTGCTGGCAGTGTTTTGCCTGCTTGGGTGCCTGTTTGTGCCCCGGGTTTTCGGCGAGAGCTTCGCAGGCAACGACCCCTTTGCGGCGGAAGACGAGTTCCTGCCTGTCGAGGAAGCGTTCGTGCTCACGTCGACTGTTGTCGATGGCGACACGTTGTTGGTGCGTTGGGTCATGCCCGAGGGTTATTACCTGTATCGACACCGCTTCGGATTCAAGACCCGCGAAGGCTCGCCGCTGTTGCTGGGCGAGCCGGTGATTCCCGCAGGCAAGGCCAAGGAGGATGAGTACTTCGGCGCGGTCGAGGTGTACTACCACGAAGCGGAAATCCGCGTGCCGCTGCTGGGTGCGATCGATGTCCAGGAAGTCGGCGTCGAATACCAGGGCTGTGCGGATGCCGGGCTCTGTTACCCGCCGGAAACCCGCTGGGTTCTCTTGGCGGCCGCGGTTGAGACCGAGGATCAGGGTTTCGTGCGGATGCTCGGCGAAGGTTCCACCGCCTCCACTCTGCTGCTTTTCCTGCTTGCCGGGATTGGTCTTGCATTTACACCCTGTGTGCTGCCGATGGTGCCGATCCTGTCGAGCATCATCGTCGGCGAAGGCCCGGCGATTTCCCGTGGGCGCGCTTTCACCCTGTCTCTGACGTATGTACTCGGCATGGCGGTGACCTACGCGCTGGTGGGCACGCTGGTTGGCCTCTTCGGTGCGGAACTGAACCTGCAGGCCCGTTTGCAGTCGCCACCCGTGCTGATCTTTTTTGCAGTGGTCTTCGTGTTGCTGGCATTCGCGATGTTCGGTTTCTACGAATTTGCCCTGCCGGCTGGTCTGCAGGATCGACTGCAGCGGCTTGCTCCCGCGCAGAGTGGAGGCAAGCACCTGTCGGTTCTGATCATGGGCGCGGTGTCGAGCCTGGTGGTGTCACCGTGTGTGTCCGCGCCATTGGCTGGCGCGCTGGTTTACATCAGTCAGACTGAAAATGCGGTGCTTGGCGGCAGTGCGCTGCTCGCACTTGGCCTCGGCATGGGTGTCCCGCTCCTGATTCTGGGTGCAGGCGGAGGTGGTCTCCTGCCGAGAGCCGGGGCCTGGATGGATTCGGTCAAGGCGGTTTTCGGTGTGCTGCTTCTGGCGGTGGCGATATGGCTGGTGGAACGGGTTGTTTCTCCCGCGATCAACCTCGCGCTGTGGGCGGTCTTGCTGATCGGTTCCGGTGTGTGGCTCGGCGCTTTGGATTCCGACGCGCGCAGCGGTGAGTCGCGGACGTGGAAGGCGGCCGGTGTGATCATGCTGATCTATGGCGTGCTGCTGCTGATTGGTGCGGCGAGCGGCGCTACGGATCCACTGCGGCCACTGGCGCAGCTCGGGTCGGGTGGTTCAGGTGCTGCGGACGAAACCGAAACGGATGCACAACATTGGCGACCCGTCGACAGTCTTGGTGACCTCGCGCGGGAGATGGATGCTGCCGCAGGCAAGTTCGTAATCCTCGACCTGTACGCGGATTGGTGTATCTCCTGCAAGGTGATGGAGCGTCGGGTTTTCCCCCATCCGGAAGTCGCTCCGTTGCTGGCGCGTTTCCATCTCACTCGCGCAGACATCACCGCCGATCTGCCGCAGCATCGGGAGATGCTGGAGAAATACGGGCTTTTCGGACCACCAAGCCTGGTGTTCTTCGGGCCGGGTACCGAAGAACTCACAGCCGTGCGGATCCAGGGTGAAGTGAATGCGGACCAGTTGCGTGACCATCTCACCCGGGTGCTCGGGTCGTCGTCGATCTGACCCGTACGCCGACCTCCCGCAGGACTCTCCGCAATCGGGTGGAGTTCAGTAAGATGTCCTTCCCTGAACTCCGCCCGCAAGGCAGCTAATCCACCGATGGCGAGGATCCTTGTACTGCATGGCCCCAATCTGAATCTTCTTGGCACACGAGAGCCGGAGATCTATGGGGCGGACACTCTGTCTGACATCAACGCCCGCTTGAAGGCGATGGCGTCAGCCCGGGGGCATACGGTGCACGCTCTGCAAAGCAATGCGGAACATGAACTGGTTGGCGCGGTGCAAGCCGCCCGTCAGGACGGAACTGAATTCGTGCTGATCAATCCGGGTGCGTTCACACATACGAGTGTGGCCCTCAGGGATGCGTTTCTCGGCGTTTCCGTACCCTTCATCGAGGTGCATCTCTCCAACGTTTATGCGCGGGAAGAATTTCGCCATCACTCCTACCTTCGTGACATCGCCCGCGGGGTCATCATTGGTCTCGGTGCCGCTGGTTACGAACTGGCGCTGGAAGCGGCCATGCGAATCCTGGCGCGGCACGATGAGTAGACCCAGCAATTCCCTCACTGGACCGGTAACACAGGCCATCCCCCCGATCGCGAAATCCGCAGGAAGGGTCAATCGATCATCAGCTCGAGGGCCGGTGTGATGTCGACCTGGAGCCGTGTTTCCGTTCGTGTTCCTGCCGCTTTCACGGAGGTGGTCGAAGACTGTCTTCTCGGCTGTGGAGCGGTCAGCGTGACCCTGCTCGCTGGTGATGCTCAGGAACTGTTTGCCGAACATGGCGGAGATGCCCCGCTTTGGGCGCTATGTGCCGTTGAAGGTCTGTTTGCAGACGGGCACTTCAATGATGGCGAGGCATGGGTGGAGATGATCGGGGCGCTCAAGGCGCAATGCCCGCAGTCGGAAGTGGTCCCCATCGAAACACTGACAGACCAGGACTGGGAAACGCAGTACAGGCAGTTCGCGGTAGACGAGATTTTTGCGGGGAAGCTCAGGCTCGCACCGCGCGACGCATCTCCGTCCGGGGACTCCGTGCGCCTGCTGCGCCTCGATCCCGGAATGGCTTTCGGCACGGGTTCCCATCCGACCACGCGATTGTGTCTGGAGTGGATGGCCGCGCGTTCTTTTGCGGGTCAGCGGGTACTGGATTTTGGCTGTGGTTCCGGCGTACTCGCCATCGCCATGGCCCTGCTCGGTGCGGCGCATGTTGATGCCGTCGATATCGACAGACAGGCAGTGGTGGCAACACGTGAGAACGCCGCTTTCAATGGCATCGATGCCAACGTGCTCGAGGTCTGTGAGACGGCCTCGTTCACGCCTGCAGGGGCTGGCTACGACATCGTGGTCGCCAACATCCTGCTGAATCCGCTGCTCTCCCTGGCACCGCTGCTGACGAAGTGCCTTGCCGCAGGTGGTCTTCTGGTTCTGTCCGGTGTACTTGCAACCCAGCGTGAAACGCTGTTCAGCGCCTACCCACAAATCCGTTTCGTGGAACCGGTGATTGAAGACGGCTGGGTGCTCGCAGAGGGGCGACGCGTTGGCTGAGACCCTAGAAGACCTCGAGCCACTGGTCACACGGTGCCCGGAGTGTGGCACCCGGTTCCGGGTCAGCGAGGCGCAGCTGCAAATGGCAGGCGGGCGAGTGCGGTGTGGTTCGTGCCTCACCGTGTTTTTCGGCACTGACCATCTGCAGTGGGACCTGGAGCAGTGGGCTGCAACTTCCGACCCCGGCGAAACCCTGGATGCACTGCTGAAGGAGATTGATGTCTTCGAAGCAGCCGATGGGATCCAGGTTGAGGAGCTGCTGGTTCCGCCGGAGGCGGTGGCGGAGGTGGATGAGCTCTTCGAAAAGGCCTGGGAGGCTGCTCCGCAAACACCACCAGTAGTCCCTCAGGAGGCGCTGCTGGAATCTCCTGAGACTGATGACCTCGCGGTCGCGCCGACCGCGCCAGTCGAACTTCCTGCGACCGATCTTGATCAGGGTGCTGAATCCCCGGTGGCAGAAGAATGGGAGGTGGTGTCGATCGACGCTGCACCGGTACCGGCAGCCGCTGATGAACTTTCCGAAGAGCCCATCGATGAACCCGTTCAGACGCCGCAAGTCCTCGAGCCACCGCCAGAGCTCCATCCGGCACCCGACCAGCCGAACGCCCCGGCAGATGCGGTCGCGCCATCGCCTGCTGTTCCGAGACGCACAAGACGCCGCAGGAATCGCGGTGCAATACGCCCGCCGCCGGCACCCCCGGTGGCAACACAGGCTCCCTTACAGGTAGTAGTAGCGGAAACGACCGACTCCGTAGCGGGGTCACCTGTGCCTTTGATCGCAGCGCCGGAATCTGCGCTGATCTCTCCTGAGCTGTTGGCGCCTGAACCGTTAGCTGCGGAAGCCATCGCACTTGAACCCGAAGTTCCGCAACGTCGCCGACGCGTTCGCTGGATGCTGCTGTTGCCGGTCGGCGCGATCCTCCTGGCGGTGCAGGTCGGGGTCTACTTTTCCCGGCCTGGGCAGCCGATCCGAAGATGCGCTGGCTACCGGAGCAGGTCTGTGCCATTAGCGGCTGCAAACTGGAACCTCTCAAGGCGCTCGATCAGTTGCTGATCACCGATGTGGTAATCCGTGCGCACCCGGACGATACAAATCTTCGGCTGGTTAACGTCTTGCTGGTCAACACTGCACCCTTCGAGCAGGCTTTCCCCGATATAGAGATCGCGTTTCGTGCACCGACGAACGATCTCGTGGCGTGGAAACGGGTGACGGCCCGCGAATATCTGTCGGCATCGCTTAAGGATCGCCCGGTCGTCCCCGAAAGAACTCCGGTGCGTATCGAGTTCGTCATCAAAGACCCGGGCACCCAAGCCTACGGCTACGACATCAACCTGAAGTAGCTCCGGCAGATTCGTACGGGCCAGCTTTTTTTGCTGCGCTTTTCCGGCGTTTGCTTGCCTGGCAATTACCCGGCGGATGACTACAATGCGCGGCTTCCCCCGGCCGGTTCAACGCGCGACAAGTCATGCAGATCGGCACCATTCTTCTCCGCAACAACGTTCTGCTGGCGCCGATGGCCGGCTTTACGGACTACCCCATGCGTCGCATGGTCTGGTCGTTCGGTGTCGGGCTGACTGTCAGCGAGATGATCGGCTCACATGAAGATCTGTGGCAAACCCGCAAATCCGTATTACGTCGTCAGCATGGCACCGACTGCGGCACGAATGTGGTGCAGATCGCGGGTTGTGACCCCGCCACCATGGCGGATGCAGCACGTCGTCAGGAGGATGCAGGCGCAGAGGTCATCGATATCAACTTCGGCTGCCCCGCCAAGAAAGTCTGCAACAAAGCCGCGGGCTCGGCGCTGCTGGGCAAGCCGGATCTGGTGGCTCGCATCATCGAAGCGGTGGCGAATGCTGTATCGGTTCCGGTGACTGCCAAGATCCGCACGGGTCTTTCGCCCGACAGAAACAATGGTGTGGAGATCGCCACCCGGGCGGAACGCGCAGGCGCACAAAGCCTGGTGGTTCACGGGCGAACCCGGGCTTGCCGGTTCATGGGCCAGGCTGAACATCACACGGTTGCAGCCATCAAGGAATGTGTGCGCATTCCTGTCATCGCCAACGGTGACATTACGTCGCGCTCGGAGATGCTGCGGGTTCTCGAAGCAACCGGTGTGAAAGGAGTAATGATCGGTCGCGCCGCCGTCGGTGCACCCTGGTTACCTGGCGTGATCGCTGGCGCGCCGTTGCCATCGCGGCGTCGCCGGATCGAGGCGATGCTCGAACACATCGAGCTGATACATGCCTTCTACGCGCCGGAAGAGAGCTTTCGTATCGCGCGCAAACACATGCTCGCGTATTTCAGGAATCTCGGCTTTGACTCGCTGACTCAGGACTTTCACAAGTTATCCGACGCCGCAGCGCAACGATTGTTTTTGCGCAGCGTTTCCCTGCGGGAAGGGAGAGAAGAACAGCGGGAAGAATCCATCGAACAGGAGAATGCAGCGTGAACATCAGAACCGCACTTCTCAGCGTGTCTGACAAAACCGGTCTGATTGAATTTGCTCGTAGCCTTGCGGGAAGTGGTGTGCAACTGCTGTCCACCGGCGGCACCCACAAGGCACTCGCCGAGGCAGGGCTCAAAGTGCGGGAAGTTGCGGAGTACACCGGCTTTCCGGAGATGATGGATGGCCGGGTGAAGACGCTGCACCCCAAAGTCCACGGCGGCATTCTCGGTCGACGTCATCTCGATGGCGCCGTCATGGGTGCGCATGGCATTGACCAGATTGATCTGGTGGCGGTGAACCTCTATCCGTTTGCACAAACCGTCGCCCGAGCCGACGTAACGGAAGAAGAAGCCATCGAGAACATCGACATCGGTGGTCCGGCGATGGTTCGATCTGCGGCCAAAAACCATCGTGATGTGTTGGTGGTGGTTGATCCTTCCGACTATGCGGAAGTGGCCGAACTGATCAGATCTTCGCGGCTCGATCACGCCACCCGTCGCCGCTTTGCCACGAAGGCGTTTCGTCATACCGCGCGTTACGACGCGATGGTTTCCGGTTGGCTCGGCAAGGATGAAACCCTCCCGGAGAGCATCACTCTCGCCTTCGACAAACTGCAGGACATGCGTTATGGGGAAAATCCGCATCAAAACGCGGCCTTCTACGGGGAAGTCAACTTGGGCCCAGGGCATGTGGCAAGCCTCACGCAACTGCAGGGCAAAGAACTCTCCTACAACAACATCGCAGATGCGGATGCGGCACTCGAATGCGTCAAGGTATTCAACGAATGCGCGTGTGTGATCGTCAAACACGCCAATCCCTGTGGTGTAGCGACCGCAGGTGCTGTGTTGACAGCCTACGAAAGAGCCTATGCAACCGATCCCACGTCCGCATTTGGCGGCATCATTGCATTCAACCGGCCATTGGATGGTCACACGCTCAGCGTCATCCTCGATCGGCAGTTTGTCGAGGTTGTCATTGCCCCCGTCGTCTCTGACGACGCTGTTGAGATTGCCCGCAGCAAGAAGAACGTACGGTTGTTGTCCTGCGGCGATCTTTCGCAGGGGAGGCGTGGGCGTGAGTTCAAACGGGTCGGCGGCGGGTTGCTGGTGCAGGACGCGGATGAACTCTGCATCTCATCGGAGGGCCTCAAGGTCGTCAGCAAACGCGTCCCGACGGATGCGGAACTAGGTGATCTCGAATTCGCCTGGCGTGTGTGCTGGTTTGTCAAATCCAACGCGATTGTGTACGCGCGTAACCGGCAGACGATTGGTGTTGGAGCAGGACAGATGAGTCGTGTGATCAGCGCCAAAATCGCAGGCATCAAGGCCGCGGAAGAGGGGCTCGCAGTCGCAGGCTCAGTGATGGCCTCGGATGCTTTCTTTCCGTTCCGCGACAGCATCGACGCGGCTGCAGCCGCCGGGATCACTGCAGTCATACAGCCCGGCGGCTCCATGCGTGATGCCGAAGTGATTGCGGCGGCGGATGAACACGGTATGGCCATGGTGTTCACAGGTGTTCGCCACTTCCGTCACTAAATCCTCGACACAGGACAGGAGGTATCCCGTGAAAGTTCTCGTGATCGGTTCAGGTGGACGGGAACATGCCATCGCCTGGAAGGTGGCACAGAGTGCGCGGATCACCGAAGTACTGGTCGCGCCCGGTAACGCAGGCACGGCAACTGAACCGCGGGTTCGGAATGTGAATGTCAGTGCTCTCGATCTCGATGGCCTCGTACAACTGGTGCGCACGGAAAGGATCGACTTCACGATCGTCGGACCTGAGGCACCGCTGGCGGCGGGTGTGGTGGACCGGTTCACACGTGAGGGTCTTAGATGTTTTGGGCCGATACAGCGTGCGGCACAGCTCGAGAGTTCAAAGTCTTTTGCCAAAGCCTTTCTGACTCGACACGACATTCCGACGGCAGCGTGGTCAGCGTTTGCGACGGCGGCTGAAGCCCACGCGTACATTGACGCCCAAGGTGCACCCATCGTCATCAAGGCCGACGGCCTGGCGGCCGGCAAAGGCGTAGTGGTTGCAAGGTCGCTGGCTGAAGCCCATCACGCAGTGGACGATGTGTTTCGGAGCGTACCGGCAGATGGGACGGTACGTCTCGTCATCGAAGAATTCATGGTCGGTGAAGAAGCGAGTTTCATCTGCGTGTGCGATGGCACGACCGCACTGCCATTCGCGAGTTCCCAGGACCACAAAACGCGTGACGATGGTGACAAGGGACCGAACACAGGTGGCATGGGTGCCTACTCACCGGCGCCGGTGGTGAACGCGGCCGTTCATCAGCGAACGATGGAACGCATCATCCTGCCGACGCTCATGGGCATGGCCAAAGAAGGCGCGCCTTTCTCTGGATTTCTCTACGCCGGTCTGATGATCGATGCGGAGGGCAATCCCCGTGTAGTTGAGTTCAATTGCCGCTTTGGTGACCCTGAGGCACAACCGGTGTTGTCGAGGCTTTCGACGGATCTCCTCGAGATCTGTGAGCGGGCGGTGGCAGGTGATCTCGCCTCGCTTGAACTCGGATTCGATCCACGTCCGGCAGTCGGTGTTGTCATTGCTGCGGGTGGTTACCCGGACAAGTACCGCAGCGGTGATGTGATCGATGGGCTGGACGCGGCTGCTGCTGTTGGGGCCAAGGTGTTTCATGCAGGCACGGCGTTGCGCGATGGCACTGTGGTCACCGCCGGAGGGCGTGTCCTTTGTGTCGTCGGCCTGGGAGAGTCAGTCGCTGCTGCGCAGGCCAAGGCGTATGCCGGCGTTGATTCGATTCACTTCGACCAGGCTCACTGGCGGCGGGACATCGGCTATCGGGCCATCGAGCGCGAAGGACAGCCGCTTGTCGATTAAGCTCGCTGGATTGAACTCAGTTGAATAAGCATCTGGGCCTGTTGAGATAATTCGCACGTGACGTGTGGTCAAAATCCTCTGCCATGACGGTGCAAAGCCAACCACTATCCGGCCATGCAGCCGGATCTTCTCAAACCGTTCACTGACTTCCGCCGATTCGATCGTGATGTGTTGCGCTCGATCAGCCAGCATGTCCTTGTGCTGAATTTTCCCGCAGGCCGAACGCTGCTAAGGCCCGGGCGGCAATTGCAGGGGCGTTATTACCTGCTAGCCGGTGCGGTGAACACCGATCAGGTGGCGGGTGAGATTGAGGCGGGCTCTCCGCGCGCGCAGGAGCGGCTACACTCCGGGGCCAAGACCATCGTCACCGCTTCGGCAACATCCTTGGTGCATGTCGACTGGGAGCGCGCACGGTTTCTAACTGAAGTTTCATCCCACGCCGATGCGGACATGGATGAGTCCTGGCGCGAGCACTTCCTGCTCTCACCGATGATGCGCAAGACCTGTCCGGAAGAGTGGCGCGCCATCCTTGCCGGGTTTGAACCTTTGTTGTTTGAGAAGAACCAGCGTGTGATTGAAGAGGGCACAACCGCGGATGGTTGGTATGTCCTGCGGGAGGGACACGCGGTTGTGCACACCTGGCGGCATACGTTTGCATACCTGATGCCCGGCGACTTCTTCGGCGAAGATTCACTCGTCACCGGTCGAGTGCGAAATGCCTCGATCACGATGCTTGAAACGGGGAGTGCGTTGAAATTGCCGAAAGAGGTCTTCCGGCAGATGGTTCTCGATCGCGTCGTGCCATGGGTTCATTCAGTCCGCAAGGGCGTGCTGCTGAATGCGGGTATAGCGCCCGTCGAAGGAGCAATGAGTGTCTCCCTGCGGTGGCTGAGACAACAGCTGCGCCGGCTTGACCGGAACCGGCCTCACTATGTGATCGGTGGTGCTTCTGAAGACCGGGCGCTTGCGGCACTTGTTCTGATCCAGGCGGGATTCACGGCATCGGCCGTGCTGGACTGAATGTCTGTGTTCCCGATGGATCACAAACCGAACCGACGTGGATCAGGCCTTCACCGCCCGGACTTTCGCCCACGCTCGCAAGGAGTGAATGGTCTCGGCATGCAGCACCGAGAGCGGATAGATACGTTCGATGGCTTGTTGTACATCAGCCTGGCAGACCTTGGCTTCGCGGGCGGCGGCCAGATATCGGGCGGAGATGATGGCCTGTTCGATTTCTGCGCCGGTGAAGCCATCGGCGAGAATGGCCAGTGCGCGCAGATCGAACAGATCGGCGTCCATCCCGCGCTTGGCGATGTGGATACGGAAGATGTCTTCGCGCACATCGAGTTCAGGCAGGTCAACGAAGAAGATCTCGTCCAGGCGTCCCTTGCGAACCAGCTCCGGAGGCAAGGCAGCGATGTCGTTGGACGTGGCGACGATGAACACCGGCTTCTGGTTTTCCGCCATCCAGGTCAGTAGCGTGCCAAGGATGCGCTGTGAAGTCGCGTTGTCGGAAGTGCCGGTAGCCAGGCCTTTTTCGATTTCGTCCATCCACAGGACGCAGGGTGACATCAGTTCCGCCTGACGGAGGGAGTTGCGCAGATTGCGTTCGGATTCACCGAAGAACTTGTTGTCAAGCGCACAAAAATCGAGACGCAGCAGCGGCAGCCCCCAGAAGCCGGCGATGGCTTTGGCGGTGAGGCTTTTGCCGCCACCCTGCACGCCGAGCAGCATCACGCCGCGCGGCCGATCGCCCTGATTCTCGATGAAACTTTTTTCCCGCAGGCGGAGCCACTCCTTGAGGTTCTTCAAGCCCGCCACATTGGCGAATCGTTCGGTGTCATATTCGAAATGCAGAACACCTTCCGCATCGAGCAGGTCGAATTTGAGTTTGTTAACTTCCGGAATGTCCGATTCGGTGATGGCACCGTCGGTTTGGACAGCGTGACGGATCAGCAGCTGGGCTTCCGAGTGAGATACTCCGCGCACATTGGCGATGAGTTTGCGCAGCGTTTCAGAATCCGTTTTGACCTTTTTACCGCCGTTTTTCTCGCTCCATGATTGTGCCTTTTTGCGCACCATGCCCATCAGCTCATCGTCCGTCGGCAGTCGCAGGCTGAAGCTGGCGGTGAATCGACCGAGTTCCGCCGGGATCTTCAGGGCATGGCTGATCAGCGCGATCACGTTGCCGAGTTTTTCATGCTCGTGGGCGATGTCCTTCAGATGGCGGATGTTGACGGGTTCCTTGTCAAGGTAGGGGTGAGAAAGTCACAAAGGGCGTAGAGCGCAGGTCCGGATGTCTTCGCGATGTATTTGAGCACATCAACCGGGTCGAGGCACTCTAGCTCACCCCGCCTGGTTTCATCGACACCACCGAGGCGCATTCCCCGGGTGGACATCCATTCGTAACAGGCCATGCACCGCTAAGGAGCCGCGTTCAGCAACATCGCCAGAACCCGCGGCTCATCCGTCGATTCGATGACAATGAGCGGAATTCTGGAGCCGAGAATGAGATTGAAGTCTTTGGTATCCGACATTTTGCCGTCCGTCGCTCGCTACTGGCCCGTGCGTCACGGAATCCCTCGCCACGATGTTATCATTCAGACCATCGTCATCCTTTGAATTGATCCGCAAACCATGAGCGCTTCCGCCGACGGCATCGACCGCGCAATCCTCGTCCTCGACCGGGCGCTGCGCACGCTCACAGGGACAGTTCAGTCAGAACGCCCGAGCCCTGGGTCCGATGTGCCTGAAACCTTGCTGGATGCCGGGCAGAAGCAACGTTCAGCCGGGCTCATGCGCGTCAATCACACCGGCGAAATCTGCGCGCAGGCCCTCTACGAGGGACAGGCTATGGTGGCACGGGAACCTTCAGTGCGTGCCTGGCTCGAAAACGCGGCCCGGGAAGAGACAGATCATCTTGCATGGTGTGATACGCGGCTTAAGGAACTCGGCAGTTCCCCGAGCATTCTGAATCCACTCTTCTATGCTGCTTCTCTGGGTCTTGGGGTGATGACGGGGATTCTCGGTGATCGCATCAGCCTCGGTTTTGTCGAAGCCACCGAAGATCAGGTCGGCGAGCATCTCAAGGATCATCTCGGCAAACTGCCCGCAGAAGATGGCCGTAGCCGTGCAATCGTTTCGGCGATGCGGGATGAAGAGCTGGCCCACGGAGAAGGCGCGCTGGCAAAAGGCGGCGAGTCGTTTCCTGTACCCGTGCGCCGATTCATGCGACTGCTGTCGAAGATGATGACCACCAGCACATACCGTATCTGACTCCGCAGATGCTGGATATCGGGCGGTTCTTCAGATCCGCGCTGCGATCGGCGGGTGACAAATGAACTGCACCACAGTGCCATCCGGATCCGTGCAGTAGAACGATCGGGCTCCGTCGCGATGCGTCTTTGGCGTCGCCTCTATCTTCACGCCTTTGGAAACACAGTAATCGTGCCAGCGATCCACGTCATCGTGGGTGCGCAACACAACGCCGATGTGATCGAGGCGGCCGCGTTCGGTGATCGCATGGGTGCGCCGGTGCAGCGCCAGATTGTCCGTGCCGCTGGTGAGGTAGATGTTGTCTGCATCGGGATGCCACTCAACCGTGTATCCCAGCACGTCGACGTAGAACCGCACACAGGCTTTCAGGTCCGCGACGAACAACGCCACATGTCGGATACCGCCATGTGCGGGTTTATCTCCGTTCACGCCACCTCCAGGATGCTATGACGGTGAGTGATCTTCACGCCACCCTGCTCGAG
>VGVE01000041.1 GCA_016874135.1 Gammaproteobacteria bacterium
AAGGTTTCGATGGGCGCCCGGGGATTCCGGTTGCGAATCAGCACGATCGCCCAGTAGAGAAATCCGGCACCCAACAACAGGGCACCCGTGAGATAGATGAAGCCGGCCATCTGAATGAGCCATGGCAACACGGTCACCACCACAAGAATGATCGTGTAGAGCAGGATGTGCAGCCGAGTGAATGCATCACCGTGGGTGACCGGCAACATGGGAATATCCACCGACGCATATTCCTCTTTGCGATCAAGGGCCAACGCCCAGAAATGCGGTGGTGTCCACGCGAAGATGATCAGCACGAGCAGAAGACCGCCGGGGTCTACTGAGTTGGTCACCGCCGTCCAGCCGAACAATGGTGGTGCCGCGCCAAAGAGCCCACCAATCACGATGTTCTGTGGAGTCGCTCGCTTGAGGAAGAGTGTATAGATGAGCCCATAGCCCACCCAGGACGCGAAGTTGAGCCAGGCGGTCAGCGGATTGACCGCCTCATAAAGCAGGATGAAGCCGGCAATACCGGTGACCGCAGAAAAAACCAAGCCCTCGCGCACGCCAATCCGGCCCGTAGCGACCGGACGGTTACTGGTCCGCGCCATTCGCGCATCGATGGTGGCATCGGCGAGGTGATTTACGACGGCAGCAGAACCGGCAACGAGCCCAACACCAAGAGCCGTGTTGAACATCAGATCCAGAGGAACCATCGCTTGCGTCGCGAGACACATGCCAACCACGGTACAGAGCAGCATCAACGCCACTACCCGCGGTTTGCACATCTCAAGATAGTCGCGCCACGTCGCTACAGGAGTCGCCAGCTCGCTCAAGTGGGGATCCTCAGGTTAGGGGGCGGTTGCGGAAGGCGCGGAAGTTTACCGTAACCAGGGTCAGGAGCACGAGCGCCCCGCCGGCGTTGTGCAGGGTGGCGATCGACAAGGGCAGCATCAGCACAACATTGAGGATCCCGAGCAGAATCTGCAGCCCCAGTACTGCGGCCAATGCCGGTCCGAAAAGACTGCCTGCCTTGTGCAGCCGCCATGCGAGCCACCCGCCGGACAACAGGACCAGCAACGCCCCGAGTCGATGCATCACCTGGATCGTGACTCGCGCATCACTCTCGAGTTGTCCGCCGAGGTAGTTGGGCCCGACTGACTGCATCACATCGAAGCCTTCCTTGAAGTCCAATGGCGGCACCAGCTCCCCGTGGCAGGTCGGGAAATCCGGACAGGCGAGTGCCGCATAGTTGGAAGATACCCAGCCTCCGAGTGCGATCTGAAGAACCACCAGACCCATGATGAGGATTCCGGGTTTGAGCAACACGCCCGGGACGAACCATCGACCACCAAATCCGGCCGTTTGCCTCAGGTACAACAACCAGAGCAGCGCGAGCGTTGAAAATCCGCCCAGCAAGTGCGCGGTGACGACTTGCGGCCAGAGCTTGAGGGTCACCGTCCACGCGCCAAATGCCCCCTGGAGACACACCAGCGCAAACAGTGCCAGTGGGAGCTTGAGCGGCGGCGGTGGTGACTCTGCGGCTGTCCGTTTCCGGGCTCTGACGAAAGCAACCGCAAGGCCGAGAATGACGAGACCCAAAGTCGATGCAAAGTACCGGTGAATCATCTCCGGCCAGGCTTTGTGCTCCTCGTAAGGCGCGTGGGGAAAACGCTCTTCCGCAATCGCGACATGTTCGTCGGACGTCGGCACGTGGAGGAATCCATAACAACCTGGCCAGTCCGGACAGCCCAGGCCGGCGTCGGACAGTCGAGTCCACGCGCCCAGGATGACGACGACACTCGCCAGCATCACTGCAAAAAGAACAAAGCGGGTTCTGGTCATGCGTATGTTCCTGCCAACCGCGGGCGATCAGCCGATTTGAGAAAGCTTGAGGAGTTTTTTCAGGTCTACGAGAACGGGCTTGGGTGGCGTATCCACCGGGTAGCGCAAGACCAGGTTGCCGAGCGGATCGACGATGTAGACGCCCGGAGTGAGTCCGGCTGGTTTTTGCAGGAGCTGCAACTTTTCCTGTTCAATGGCACTCAGCGCCCCTGCACTGCCATCCAACGTGAGCATGGCGCGCGCGACACGCGTTGAATCACGGTTCAACAATATGTGGGCCGACTTGAGGTCATGCATGGTCCCGGCACAAGTTGCCTCGCATGAGTCTGCAGCGAACCAAATCCACCACTTCCCTTCCAGGGCAAGTGGCTCACCCAAGGCGAGCGATTCGACGGTCATGGGCGGATCGACGAACGTGCCATTGTTCGTTGTGCCCATCATGCCGCCACCGCTGACCAGGAAGTACATCGTCCAGGCAATGCCCAGCGTGGCGAAGGCAATACCGAACAACATCATCAACTGACGGCGTCCACGGTTTTGCGGCGCCACGTCTTTGGTTGCTTGCTCCAGTGTGTTCATAACGCCACCTCTTTTCGCTGCTTTCGATAAACGATGATCCAACCCGCGATCAGTACAGTACCGAGACCAAACCACTGAACGGCGTAACCGAGATGCGTCGCTCTTCCAAAGTCGACCTGTTGCGGTGCTGGAACCAGTGCACCCGGAGATCCTGATTCGAGGCGAAGTTCCAGCGGCTTGGCACCTGCCCGTTCGGCCATTCGAGGGATATCCCTTTGTTGCACGCGGACTATTTCTCCAGAAGCCCACTCATCCTGGCCCCACACAGGCGGCAACCCGAGTTGGGGCCACACCAGCGCTTGTAGAGAGACCACTCCGCTCGGGCCTTCGATCTCAGGCAACTGATCCCGACTTGGAGGGGCCACCACCCAGCCACGGTTGATCAGATAAACGTCTCCGCGGCCATCCCGGAATGTCTGTACGACCCAATAGCCGACTTTTCCCTGGTGGATCTGATTGTCGACGAGGAATTGTTCAGTTCCATACTCGCCACTCAAGCTGATTCTGTCGAAGGGTTGAATTGCGCCCTGTGGCGTCCGCACAGGGGAATTCAGCCGTTCCGCAAACACTATTTCCAGAGCCTCTTTTTCTTCCGCCCTGTTCAGCTGCCAGATCCCGAGCGCACAGACGACCGGCAACATCACCACCACGAACGTGGTCAGCAGCGGCGGTACTTGCGCCTTCATTCAATTTCGTCGGCCTGAGTCATCGACTTGTACACCGGCTCCTGCGCGAATGTGGGACCATGTCTGGGACCTGACCCGGGGAAAGAAATGCTCAAGATCGCCATCGTTGTTTTGTTTATTGGCGTCGTCATCAGTCTGGTGAGTGGCCTTGCCTTTCTCTTCAAGGACACCGAAAAACCTGAGTCGAGGCGCACCCTGCACGCCCTCGGTGTCAGAGTGACACTCGCTGCTGCTCTGTTGGCGTGTATTGCCTGGGGTTTCTATACCGGAGAACTGTCGATAGGGAAAAATGCGCCCTGGCATGGCAGGGCGCATGCGCCGACAGAAGGTTAGAGGACGTACACAAAGATAAAGAGGCACACCCAGACCACGTCGACGAAGTGCCAGTACCAGGAGGCCGCCTCAAATCCGAAACAGTCGTCCGGCTGGAAATGCCCTTTGAAAGCACGCAGCAGCTGAACGATCAGAATGACCGTACCCAAGGTCACGTGGAACCCGTGGAAGCCGGTCAGGATGAAGAACGTCGACCCGTAGATGCCACTCGAGAGCGTCAAGCCCATTTCGTTGTAAGCGATCAGATACTCTTCGACCTGTAGGCCGAGGAACGCGATTCCAAAAAGGATGGTCACTCCCAGCCAGGCGATCAACTTGCCACGCGCCTTGTTCTTGATCGCGGTGTGGGCGAAGTGCACGGTGACGCTGGATGCCAGCAGCAACACTGTGTTGATGAAGGGCAAGTAGGTTGCCCAGCTGCTAACCGCAGGGGCCTCCATGCTCTGCTGAGGCCCTTGGAAAAGTGTGTTGTCCGGGTTCTGCATGACCGGCCAATCCGAGGAAAACTCCGGCCAAAGGTATTCTCCCGTGATCGCCTTGCCACCTTCTCCACCCAGCCAGCTCACCGCGAAAACACGCGCGTAGAAAAGCGCGCCGAAAAACGCTGCGAAGAACATCACTTCCGAGAAGATGAACCAGCCCATTCCCCAGACATAGGAGCGTTTCAGCATCGGGTTGGCGAGCCCTTCGAAGTTCTCGTCGATCACCTTCTCGAACCAGCGGAAGAGCACGAAGCAGAGGATCGCAAGGCCAAGGATCGCCTGAATCCAGCTTCCCTCTTCCCCGTTGTTCGTGTCGATCAGCCACGAAGCGAAACCGGTGAGCATCAGCATCACGCCGAGGCCCACCAATACCGGATACCAGCTGTTGTGCGGGACGTAGTAGATCGATGGATCGGCCTTGGGATTGGCCATGTTCAGCTCCTGTTTTAACTCTTGCCGTCTGCAGACTTCACGAGATCAGCTTCCGCAAAGTCCGAAACATCAAACAACGCATAACTCAGATTCAGTGATTTCACGTGTCCTGGAAGATCAGCATCGACGATGAACCGCATGGGCATTTCCATGGTCTCACCGGGTTGCAGTACCTGCCGTTCGAAGCAAAAACACTCGGTCTTGTGAAAATAGTCTGTCGCCAGGATCGGTACCAGAGACGGTACTGCCTGGCCCACCATCACCCGGTCCGTGGTGTTCTTCACGTAGAAGTTCACCGTGTGCAATTGTCCCGGATGCACCTTGACTCCACCCTGCTCCGACCAGAATTCCCAGGGCATATTGCCATTAGTATTCGTCAGGAAGTTCACCTGCACCGACCGCGACACATCCACGACCTCTTTGGCGGGCTCATAGGTGTAGGTGCCACCGGTCTTGCCGTTCAACCCGGTGATCTCACACAACAGGTTGTAAAGCGGAACCATCGCCCAGGCGAAACACGACATGCCGAGTACCAGCATGCCGAGTTTCATTACTGTACGACGGGTCTGCTTTTGAGCGTTCATTCCAGCCTTCATTGTTCCCGATCAAAGCTTCCGATCAGGAATGGGCTTCCGCATCGGTGACCTTGGGCGGATGGGTAAAGGAGTGGTACGGCGCCGGTGACGGCAGCGTCCATTCCAGACCATGGGCACCTTCCCAAACACGGTCAGTAGCCTGCTGTCCACTGCGGATGGCCTTGATCACGATGTAAAGGAAGAACACCTGTGACAGGCCGAAGATGAACGCACCGATGCTCGACAACATGTTGAAGTCGGCAAACTGCATGGCGTAATCGGGCACGCGACGCGGCATGCCAGCCAAACCCGAGAAGTGCTGCGGGAAGAACGTCACGTTCACACCGATGAACGACAGCCAGAAATGCAGCTTGCCGAGACGCTCGTCATACACGCGTCCACACCACTTGGGCAGCCAGTAGTAGACCGCGGCAATGATCGAGAAGATCGCTCCGGGTACCAGTACATAGTGGAAATGCGCGACGACGAAGTAGGTGTCGTGGTACTGATAGTCCACGGGGGTGATTGCCAGCATCAGCCCGGAGAACCCGCCGATGGTAAACAGCACGACAAACGCGATCGAAAACAGCATCGGCGTTTCAAAAGTCATGCTGCCTTGCCACATGGTGGCGATCCAGTTGAACACCTTCACACCCGTCGGGATCGCGATCAGCATTGTCGCGTACATGAAGAAGAGCTGACCTGCGAGTGGCATGCCCACCGTAAACATGTGGTGGGCCCAGACGATAAACGACAGGAACGCGATGGACGCAACCGCATAGACCATCGAGTCGTAGCCGAAGAGAGGTTTGCGCGCGAACGTCGGCAGAATCTGCGACACGATCCCGAACGCCGGCAGGATCATGATGTAGACCTCGGGATGGCCGAAGAACCAGAAGATGTGCTGGAACATGACCGGGTCACCACCACCGGCGGCGTTGAAGAACGATGTGCCGAAGTGGATATCGAACAACATCATCGTGACCGCACCGGCCAGAACCGGCATGACCGCGAGCAAAAGGTAGGCGGTGATCAGCCAGGTCCAGACGAACAGCGGCATCTTCATCAGCGTCATGCCGGGTGCGCGCATGTTCAGAATGGTGGCAATGATGTTGATGCTGCCCATGATGGAAGACGCCCCCATCATGTGCACCGCGAAAATGAAGTACGTCACGCTGTCTGGCGCATAGGTCGTGGACAGCGGCGCGTAGAAGGTCCAGCCAAAGTTTGGGCCGCCGCCTTCCATGAACAACGTGGAGATCATGATTCCGAAGGCAAATGGCAGAATCCAGAACGACAGGTTATTCATGCGTGGCAGCGCCATATCAGGTGCGCCCACCATCATGGGGACCAGCCAGTTGGCAAGACCGACGAACGCCGGCATGACCGCTCCGAACACCATGATCAACCCATGGTTCGTGGTCATCTGGTTGAAGAACTCTGGATACACAAACTGCATACCGGGCTGGAAGAGTTCGGCCCGGATGACCAGCGCCATACACCCGCCGATCAGGAACATCGCAAAGCTGAACCAGAGATACAGCGTGCCGATGTCTTTGTGGTTGGTCGTAAACAGCCAACGGGCGAGCCCTTTGTCCGGCCCGTGATGTTCGTGGTCGTCGTGACCTGCGTGTGTGTCGATTACTTCGCTCATACGAACTCCTAGTTGGCTGCGGTCGCGTTGGCGACATCCACAGGCTGGGTCATGTCTTCGGCGTTGTTGCCCCACGAATGCCGTTCGAAATGGACCACGGCGGCGAGCTCTGCCTTCGAGAGTTGTCCTCCAAAAGCCTGCATCGCCGTGCCGGTGACACCGTTGACAATCAAACGGATGTGATCGTCCCGGGGGCCGGTGGCGACCTTGCTGCCGGCGAGCCCCGGAAATACCGGCGGTACGCCCTGGCCATTGGCCTGGTGGCAGGAGGCACAGAACTTGGTGTAGACCCCTTCGCCCTGGGTCATGAGCTCCTCATGCGTGAACTGCATGCTCTCGAGTTTCTTGCGCTCCTGCTCTGCCGCCAGACGGTCTGCGAACCAGCGATCAAAATCTTCCTGCGGAAGAACTTCAACCACGACTGGCATAAAGCCGTGGTCCTTGCCGCACAGCTCCGTGCACTGTCCGCGGTAGACGCCGGGCTCCGGAACGATGGTCCAGAGTTCGTTGACCATACCGGGCACCGCGTCGCGCTTGATGCCGAAGTCCGGGACCCACCACGCATGGATCACATCCTGGGACGTGACGAGGAAGCGTACTTTCTTGTTGACCGGAATGCGCAGTGGTTCATCCACCTCGAGAAGATAGTGTTCGCCTTTGGGAACCCGGTTTTCTCTTTCATTAATGGACGTGGTGAGGCTAGAGAAGAACGAGAAGGTGTTGTTTCGGTTCTCATCCAGATACTTGTACTGCCACTTCCACTGATAACCCCGGACCTCGACTTTCATGTCCTCGCCACCCGTGTCGTACATGTCGACGAGCACTTCGGTGGAAGGAACCGCCATTGCAATCAGGATCAGCGTCGGTACCACCGTCCACGCAATTTCCAGCTTGGTGTTTTCGTGGAAATGGGAGGCCTTGTATCCGGCGGACTTACGGTGGTGAATGATCGACCAGAACATCGCGCCGAAAACCACTACGCCAATGACCACACAGACCCAGAGGATCAGCATGTGCAGGTCGTAGACCGACTTGCTGATCTCGGTGACACCCTGTCGCATGTTGAGCTCATCGTCAAAGATGATGCCTTGCGACAGCGCCAGACCGGGAAGCAGCGCCAACATGACCGCAACGGCAATAGTCAGCCGCCGGGTCCCTGTGCAGTGTTTATTCACGCTCACGCTCACGCTCACGCCTTGATTGAATAGAAGTGCCGATTGGCAGGGACCCGGTACGAAGCTCCCGTCCCGGGCGGTCCCAAGGATGGCCCCTCAATTATAGCCACCGAGTCCCATTTCACAACGCAACGTTGCCAACACAACAAGCACTTGCGGTCATTCGTTGTCGGTTTTATTACCCATCGAAACGAATCGGCAAAACGTCAGCGTCCACCGAAGGTTTATCGGCAGGACTTTGTGTTTCCTTCAGTTCATCTGCGAGTTCATCTGCGCGACCGCAAGCCAGGCACTGGCGGGTGGTGATCCGGTGTTCTTCATCAAACTCGATGATCAGACGATCGAGTTGATGGCAATAAGGACATTCCGCACCCGCAACAAAACGGCGACGGGCCATCAAGCAACGTCCGCGAGCGCAACTCGCACGGCCTCGGTGTCCGGCATCATCCCGCGCCAGATCTGGAAGGCTTCAGCCGCCTGTTCAATCAACATCCCAAGCCCATGCATGGACTTTGATCCCACGAGGGTTTGAGCCCACCGATGGAAGGATGCTTTGGGGCCATAGAGCATGTCGTAGCAGAAAGCCCCGGCGATTGATGTCTCCGGGATAGTTGGTACAGACCCGCCAAGCCCTGCTGAAGTCCCGTTGATCACGAGATCAAAGCGGCCTTCGAGGTGCTCGAGCGTGCTGGCGCTCACCACGGGTCCGCCCGCGCCCTGCCACTCGCCCGCAAGCGACTCTGCCGTGGCCCGCGTCCGGTTGGCGATCACCACCGCATCCGGTCGTGCTTCTGCAAGGGAAGGCAGTACGCCTCGAACCGCTCCACCTGCGCCCAGCAGGAGGATCCGCATACCCGCAAGCGAGACTCCATGCCAGGCAAGATCGCGGACAAGCCCGATTCCGTCAGTGTTGTAACCGACAAAACCCCCTTTTTGATCACGACGGATGGTATTGACCGCCCGGGCCTGCATGGCCTGTGGACTACAGTGTGTTGGGCCCACCCAGGCAAACGCTTCACCCTTGCAAGGTACCGTGACGTTCAGCCCGCAGCCGCCTCGTGCAAAGAATTGCCCGACGGTTGCAGCAAAACTGTTTGCCGGAACAAGCAGACGGTCGTAGTGCATGTTGTGGCCCGATTGGCCGGCAAAGAGTGCATGGATTCGAGGCGACAACGAATGCTCGACCGGATTGCCTGCGACCGCATAGAGATCCTTCATTTCATTCGTTCACTTCAAATGGGTGCCAGCTTCCGGGCGAGTCTGCGAGAGCCGGTTCCTCAGCTCTAGCGATAAGCAGGTTCAGGCCGGCGGGAGCCGAATATAGCCACCGTCCGATAACACGACAATTCCGCGGGCTTCGAGATCGAACAAGGCGAGTAGAACTTCCTGAACGGAACAGGAGAGTTTCCCAGCCAATTCTTCTGCAGCCTGAGGGGTAGTTTCACTCAGCGCACCCAACACAACTGAACCTTTCGGCTCCGCGGGGGTTGATTGAGGTGGCTCGGCGCTCGGGACATGGAGCTCGTCGAGCAGCGTTTCGACACAGTCAACCAATGCGGCGCCTTCGCGACTGAGTCGATGACAACCCCTGCTGTTGTCTGCAAAGACTGACCCAGGCACTGCAAACACATCCCTGCCTTGTTCAAGAGCCATTCTGGCAGTGATGAGCGAACCGCTTCGCAGCGATGCTTCGATTACGAGAACAGCCTCCGAAAGGCCGCTCACCACCACAATTCCGCGCCGGGCAAGGGCACCGGCGCACTCGCGCGCCATAAGCACGCCGTTGGCGGACGCTCGGCGTAAACCGACGATCGCGACAGCCCGTTGTCCGAGACAGCGGAGTTGCCCCTGAATGTAGAGCGCGAGCGGCGGATCCGGAATTTCACGAAGCAACGGCGGAGACCGTGAATCTTCTACGCTGAGTGTTTCCGTTCCCCGAGCGCGGAGATTTTCTATGTAGCGCAGGCTGTCCTCGATGGTGTGGCCTGTCGCTGGCAGCGCCTTACGCTGCAGAAGATCGAGTACTTTCGACCGCTTGTGGCTGTTCAGCGCAGCAACGATTTGCGCCGCGACCATGAGTTAATGCCCGGTGTCGCCCATCCGAAAGCCGGGTATCTGAAAACATCACCGGGATGATCACGACGCTTCGAGTGGGTTCGAAGTCTCTTTAACTCAACCTGACGTCAGCCGATGGCTGCTTCGCAGATCAAGTGCGAATCCCTGACCAAGTGAACTCAGGGATTCTTGACCTCATCGTTGACGGCGAGAGGACGCTCCGTCTCGAGAACTACGCCGTAGGAGAGCCTTTCAAAAACCCGACAGACCATGAGAAGACCCGCCCGCTCACTCGGCAAGCGAATGGTCTGCTTGGCAACACGGTCCTTGGCGAGCGCGCCCCGCTTGTAGATGGCAATTAAGATGCCGACATCCATCCCTTCGCGTGCACCGAGATTGAGCACCACCACGTCGAACTGACCTACCTGGGTCACTCCGCTGAAAACCGAAATGATCTGCCCGGCGACTTCGTGGGCCGGCGCACTGGGGAAAAAGTTGGACGCCAGGCGGCGCACAAAGTTGAAGCTCTCACTGGCTGACGGCATCCCTCTTACGTACACGCGATCGCCGGCACCGAGAACCAGCCGTTCACTGGCGCCCTGCACCACGTAAGGCGCTCCATTGAGCTCCTCTTCCGAGACAACTTGGTTCTGCACCAGCCAGCTCTGCACTGCATCAAGACGGATGGTGGGAATGGCTGAGTCCAACGGCGTCGTGCGGATGGAAGGGTTCAAGCGGCCATCACCGCTTGCGAGGCCAGCGCCGCCACGTTCCAGCTGCAACCGCGGCTGGCCATCGAAGTACACCAGACGGATGATGTCGCCCGGATAGATCAGATGCGGGTTCTCAATCTGCGGATTGACCTGCCAAAGCTCCGGCCAAAGCCATGGCTTCTGCAAGAACCGTCCGGAGATGTCCCAAAGGGTGTCACCACGTACTACGGTGTAAGCATCCGGATGATCAGCATTCAGGTATTGCCCGAGATTTCCGGCGGGCTCTGCAGCACCGGTCATTCTCGGTGCTGACAAGACTACAAACACGAAACACAACCACAGGCCCTAGTGGAAATTCCGGAAGGAATTCCAGCCATGTCCGGAGTGCTTCCGCTGCTGAACCTCACTTCGATGAATGTTGGAACTACCCTCGGCAGGTGTGTGGGCGCTATCCTTGCTTGCGAGTCCCCTGAGCCTTGCGCTCTGGAACGGTCGGCACAAATCGCCACGTCGCCTTACTCGGCACACGCTGGGCCTGCGCTGAACCACCACTTCAAATCGACTAACCAATACGTCAGACGTCCTGTATTGATTGTCGCGTAGTGGAAATTGGCAGGTTACGCACCAAAAAAGTCATAACCATCCCAATCCTATCAGCACGAATTACACCAATACTAGAGATAGGTCACGCTGCGAAAACCATGGCTATTCTCGACATACTCGAATTTCCTGATCCCAGGTTACGCACGCGTGCTCGCCCCGTGACCGTGGTGAATGATCGCATTCGCAAGCTCGTTGACGACATGCTCGAGACGATGTACGCCGCGCCAGGGATTGGACTCGCCGCATCACAAGTGGATGTACACGAGCGGGTTATCGTCATCGATATATCGGAGAACAACGATCAACCGCTGGTATTCATCAATCCTGAACTGGTGCTCTCCGGGGAACAGGTCGAGACTGATGAAGGCTGCCTCTCGGTCCCGGGCTTCTACGAACCTGTGGAGAGGCGTTCGCAGGTGCGCGTGAACGCACTCGATCGCAACGGCAGTCCATTTGAACTGAATGCCGAAGGCTTGCTTGCGATCTGCATTCAACATGAGAACGATCACCTCAAAGGCAAGCTGTTCGTTGACTACCTCTCCGGGCTCAAACGCACGCTCATCCGCAAGAAGCTCGAAAAACAGCAACGGCGTTCCAGCTGAATCTGATGGAGATTGTGTTTGCCGGAACACCGGAATTTGCCGCGGTCATACTCGATGGTCTGATCGACAATGGCTATCGCCCGCGCCTCGTTCTGACTCAACCCGACCGAGTTCAGGGACGCGGCAGAAAGCTCAACGCCTCCGCTGTCAAAGGCGTCGCCAGTAAACACGGCATTGCGGTGTTTCAACCAGAAACCCTGTCCATGAAAAAGGACAGCGGACGTGCTGCGGTCGCACATGTGCTTGAGTCATCCGTGGACACCTTCATCGTTGCAGCTTACGGACTCATGATTCCGGAGCCGCTGCTGAAATCTCCCACCTACGGCGCCATCAACGTGCACGCATCCTTGTTACCGCGCTGGCGAGGTGCTGCTCCCGTTGAGTACTCCATCATGGCCGGGGACAGAGAAACTGGCATTTCCATCATGCAGATGGATAAGGGGCTGGATACGGGTCCAGTCCTCGCCACGGCGAGTACACCTATCGATCCGCAGGAAACAGGAGCCACGCTCACGGATCGACTTGCCCACATCGGCTCAGCACTTTTGTGCAACTGCCTATCGCGGTTGCATCAACTGTCCGCGCGACCACAGGACGAGTCACAAGCGACGGCCGCTCCAAAACTCAACCCCTCAACCGCCGTGATCGACTGGAAGAAGCCAGCAGCGGAGATTCACAACCAGGTTCGTGCGCTCGCCGGTCGTAGTACTGCCTGGTCGACACTTCTCGGCGGCGACCAAAAGGTGTTGATCAAGATCCACGCCGGGGAAGTTCTGCCCGAGGAACCACAACGAGAAGAACTGCAAAGAGAAGAACCGCAAAGCATGGAATTAAAGGAAGTGAGGAGCGTGTCGGAAGCCCGTCCTGGGGCCATTGTCCGGCACGACCGTCAAGACCTGATCGTCGTCCAGACCAGTCGAGGACTTTACGGGATCCGGCTCCTGCAGCTGGCACTCGGTAAAGGAACGATCCAGCCAGCTTCAGCAGCCCGCAACGGCTTCGCTTTCCTTTCAGACCGCTCCGGCGCCGCGTTTGAACTCATCCATGGCTGATCAAACCGGCCAGCCAATGACTGAAGAACGGTCCAGGCGTCGTAGCAGGGGAAGAGGTAAGGGCGCTCGAAGGACGGTGATTACCAGCGAACGTGTCGTCGCCGCGACCCTGCTGTCAGACTGTCTGACCTCGCCCTACCGATCGATCGATCGGTTGTTGGATCAGGCAAATGCTGCGCCTGCCGTTCGGGCCTTGGTTTACGGGGTGTTGCGCTGCTACTGCGGATTAGATGCAGAACTCAGTCGACGGCTGCGTCAGCCAATCCCACAAAAGCTAAATTCAATCAAACAGTTAATGATGATCGGCGGCTACCAGCTGGCGCACGGCGGAGTACCGCCGCACGCTGCGATCCACGAAGCCGTTGCCGCCTGCGACACCCTAGGACGAACGGGGATCAAAGCGCTCGTCAACGCGGTCTTACGAGGCTTACAGCGGGACCAGCTCGCTATAGATGCGCTAACCGAACGTTCGTTTGATCTACCGGAATGGCTCGAAGCGCAAATCCGGGAGGCATGGGGCGAGCGCTTTGAGCCTGTTGTACGCGCCTTCCAGAATCAACCGCCGATGACGCTTCGGATCAACCAGCGCCGAATTTCCACAACGGACTACAAGGCGCTTCTGGACGCTCAGGGAGGCACGGCTTCGCCGGCCTGGCTGGCGGAAACGCTGGTTCTTGCGAATCCACGCTCGCAGCGAGACCTTCCAGGCTATGACGACGGTCTGGTTTCGGTTCAAGACGCGTCGGCTCAGTTCGCTGCACATCTTCTCAGTGCCGAATCTGGGATCGCCGGCCTTCTTAAGGTCAGTGCTCCAGCGCCTGACTCTCCGGCAGCGGGTGACTCGCACCGAATTCTCGATGCGTGTGCCGCACCCGGCGGCAAACTCTTTCATCTGATGGAACTGAACCCCGCGGCTGACATTCACGCCGTCGAGTTCTCAGCAGTGCGAGCGGAGAGGCTGCGCGCAGAAGCTGACAGGCTCGGTTTTGCAAAGCGGCTCGTACTTCACACCTCAGACGCTCGAACAGATGATTGGTGGGACGGCAAGCCCTACGACCGAATTCTGCTGGATGCGCCGTGTACGGGCACGGGCACGATCCGTCGTCGTCCAGACATCAAGTTGCATCGCCAGGCCGGTGATGATCATGTCGCGTCGCTGCTGCAATCCGAGTTGTTGGAGCGACTGTGGCCAAAACTCGCTCAAGGTGGACGACTGCTTTATTGCACCTGCTCGATTCTGCCCACCGAAAACCAGATGGTGGTCGAGCAGTTCTTGCAACGTCATCCGGAAGCTGAACTCGAAACCGTGGAATTGCCTGCAGGTATTGCACTTCCTTTCGGTTGGCAGTTGCTTCCGGACAATCAGTTGACGGATGGTTTCTACTACGCGGCGCTGCGGCGCCCCGCGCATGAGCGAATCCGATCTTCCTAACCTCGTTCCCACACGGTATTGCGCTGCGCGGCCAGAGCGACCTTGTTCGTCGTTCGACAACGCGCGATCCTGTCGCGCTCATGGCTGGCAGCAAGGCCCTACCTGAATGAACATTCTTATCCTCGGCGCCGGACAAGTCGGAGGTACGCTGGCCGAGCACCTCGCCGGAGAGTCCATCGACGTCACGCTGGTTGACTCCGATGGTGCGAGGCTCGATTGGCTCCGGGACCGTCTCGAGATACAGACTGTGCAGGGATTTGCCTCGCACCCCGACGTGTTGCGCCGCGCCGGTGCTGAAGATGCCGAGATGCTGATCGCCGTCACCTCCAGCGATGAGGTGAACATGGTCGCCTGCCAGGTTTGTTATTCGCAGTTCCGGACGCCAACAAAGATCGCCCGAGTCCGTTCTTCCAGCTACTTCGATCTCAAGGATTTCTTCAGCGACGAACACATGCCCATCGATGTGCTCATTCATCCGGAGCGGGTGGTCACTGACAGCATCCGGCTGCTACTCGAACATCCGGGTGCGTTGCAGGTTCTCGACTTCGCAGACGGGCGCATCAAACTCGTTGCCATGCGTGCCTATTTCGGTGGGCCCCTCGTGGGGCGTGAGCTACGCGTTCTCCGCGAGCACATGCCAAACGCAGATACCCGTGTAGCTGCAATCTTCCGCCGCGGGAAACCGATTGCGCCTACCGGTGAAACCGTTATCGAAGCAGATGACGAAGTGTTTTTCATTGCCGCCAATGAACATATCAATGCCGTCATGGCCGAACTACGTCGGGTCGAGCGGCCATTCAAACGTATCGCCATCGCCGGTGGCGGCCACATCGGCGAACACCTCGCCCGGCAGGTTGAAGATCAGTTTGGAACTAAAGTGATCGAGTTCAACCGCACACGATGCGAAGAGCTGGCATCGATGCTGCGATCAACCGTCGTACTCAAAGGTGACGCAACGGATCGCGATCTGCTTGTGCAGGAGAACATTGATCAGTGTGACGCGTTTTGCGCACTCACCAATGACGATGAAGTGAACATCATGTCATCCCTGATGGCCAAACAGATGGGCGTCCGCCAGGTTATGACCCTCATCGGCAAACCCGCTTACGTTGATCTGGTTCAGGGTGGCGAAATCGATATCGCCATCTCGCCGCAACAAGCAACGACGAGTTCCATCCTCACCTATATTCGCCGGGCAGATATCGCCCGGGTACACAGCCTCCGCCGTGGTGCGGCTGAAGCCATGGAAATCATCGCTCATGGAGATCCACGCAGCTCACGTGTGGTCGGGCGTCGAGTTTCCGAAGTCAAACTGCCAACAGGCGCGAGCATCGGCGCCCTGGCACGAGGAGAGCGAGTGATTATCGCTCATGATGACGTAGTGATTGCGTCAGAGGATCACGTCATCCTATTTCTCGCTGATCGACGCCAGGTGGCCGCCATCGAGAAGCTGTTCCAGGTCGGCCTCACGTTCTTCTGATCCAGGCGCAGCGACATCATGCATCTTCAAGTCGTTCTTCGTGTCACCGGAGTTCTTCTGTCGATTTTCAGCCTAGCGTTGTTACTGCCTGCTGGAATCGCGTGGGTTTTCGATGAGCCCACCGTGCCGATCTTTACGCTGGCATTCCTGATGACCGGCGGCACCGGGTTGTTGCTCTGGGCATCGATGCGAGGCAGTGCCGAGCTTCGCGGCGCTGATGGATTCCTAGTTACCGCGCTTTTTTATGTGGCTCTCACCATGGCGGGTACGCTGCCGTTCCTGCTGGACTCTGATCTCGACGTGTCATTTACGGACGCAGCCTTTGAGTCGATGTCCGGATTGACGACGACGGGCGCTACCGTGTTGACCGGTTTGGACGGCTTGCACCGCTCACTGCTTTTCTATCGGCAACTGTTGCAGTGGTTCGGCGGCATGGGAATTATCGTGTTGGCTGTCGCTATCCTGCCGATGCTAGGCATCGGTGGCATGCAGCTCTATCGCGCCGAGTCTCCGGGTCCTGTCAAGGACACAAAACTCACGCCGCGAATAGCGGAGACCGCGAGAGCCCTCTGGATGATCTATGTGGGGCTGACCCTCGCCTGTGGTCTCGCGTACTGGCTCGCGGGCATGACCGCTTTCGATGCGATCTGTCATGCATTCTCAACTGTCTCCATCGGTGGATTTTCTACCCACGATACCAGCATTGGATTCTTCAACAATCCCGCGATCGAGACGGTTGCCATTCTCTTCATGGTCATCTCTGCTCTTAACTTCGGCCTTCACTTTTCCGTGTTCCGTGCGGGCAATGTCCTCGAGTACTTCCGCGATTCCGAAAGTCGCGCCCTCTTCGGCCTGATCGTTCTGGGTTTCATCGTTATCTCCGGCGTACTGTTACAACAAGGGCCTGCCTCAGAGAGACCACTTCTTGACGCTCTCTTCCAGGTCGTGTCGATGTTGACCACCACCGGTTTCACATCGACGGACTACACCCTATGGCCTGCTGCGGCATCCACGTTGCTGATCATCGCGTCTTTTGCCGGAGGTTGTGCCGGATCGACCGCTGGTGGAATCAAGATCGTGCGCGTGCTGCTGCTCTTCAAACAGGGTCTCAGAGAGCTGCGCATCCTCATTCACCCTGCCGCCGTTTATCAGGTCAAGCTGGGGGGTCATCGTGTTTCTGACAAGGTGATCGGCGCCGTCTGGAGCTTTTGTGCCGTCTATGCGCTGTCTTTTCTTGTTCTCTTCGTACTGGTGTCGCTGCTCAGCGGCATGGACTTCGAGACGTCGTTTTCCGCGGTTGCGGCCAGCCTCAACAATCTCGGACCCGGGCTCGGCGATGTCGCCGCCAACTATCAGGCAGTCAATGATCCAACCAAATGGGTACTCATCATGGCGATGTTACTCGGGCGCCTCGAAATCCTGACAATCCTCGTTCTTCTAACGCCTCTCTTCTGGCGACGCTGAGCGGGAGTCGTTGCGGCTTTCCCCGCGCCGGGTGTAGAGCGGTGCCAATCCCGGCGGAGGGCGTTTGAATCGTCGATACTCCCACTGGTACTGGGGAGCGTCCCTTTCAATCAGTTGTTCCGTGCACTGGTTGAGTGCCGTCGCGGCAATTACCGGATCTTGATCCGAGAGTGTGGCCGGCCCGGCTGTAAAGACGATGTCGAATCCCGTTGCCGTGCGGATGGCAGACCCGATGACCGGGACGGCGCCCGTGGAACGCAGGAGGCGCTGCGACAGCGTCATAGTAAGCGCCGGGCGCGAATAGAAAGGAGCATAGACGCCGCCCCGGGCATCCGGCACCTGATCTGGCAACAGCGTGACCACTCCACCGTCGCGAAGCGTACTCAGCAAAATTCTTATCCCCTTCGAACCCAATGGAAAGAGCATACCCCCTGTTCTGGAGCGAGCTTTGAGCATCGGGGTTTCGAGTCCCGCAATTCTGGGGCGGTCATACAAACAGGCATATCCCCAGCGTCCAAGATACAGCGACAGAACCTCCCAGTTGCCGAAGTGCGGGACAAGCACCAATACACCTCGCTTCTGTCGCAAGGCATCTTCAACCATTTCCGCTCCTGTAACTGACTCCCAGTAACGCGCGCACCGCTCTGGTGCCCAGTGCCACAACATGCCTGCTTCCATTGCCAGCATGGTCGTGTGCTCCAAACTGTCTCTAGTCAACCCGTCCAGCTCGTTTTGAGCAAGCCCAGGGAAACAGAATGCGACGTTAGCCCTGGTTATCCGCGTCAGGTCGGAATCGGTACGAGAGAGAATCCCACCGATCACTTTCCCCGCTTTCCTCGCGGTCGACAGGGATAACAAACTGATGAGCCAGACGAGCGCTCTGATAAGCAGGGCTGTAATCATCTTTGGGCGAGTGGCCGCAAGCTTGTGCGAGGCGATTTAAGAGATCGTTGCTTCAGGTGCGATTGCCAACGACTTGAAGAAGGTGCGTTCCGGAGAATCGGGTTGACCTCCTGATCGTACCTGACGTAGCTTCCGGCGGAGCCGAAACAATCAACTATCGTGTTCAACAATATAAAGGCCGTGTATCTCGACCGGGATGGTGTGGTGAACCATGAATCCGATGCGTTCATTAAGACGCCTGAGGAGTGGATTCCCGTACCTGGAGCAATCGAAGCGATCGCTCGCCTTTCGAGGCTGGATGTGATCATTGCGATCTGCACGAATCAGTCTGGTATCGCACGAGGTAAGTTCTCAGCGAAATCTCTAGCGATGATTCATCGCCGGTTGTTCGACTGTTTACATTCTGCGGGCGGCAGAGTCGATTCGATACGTTATTGCCCTCATGGCCCGGAAGATAATTGTCGCTGCAGGAAGCCACTGCCCGGCATGATTCTCGACCTGAATCGCTGCTTCAACGTGGCCGCAAACAACGTGATCATGGTCGGTGACGCCGCTCGCGACCTGGAAAGCGCCCAGGCCGCTGGTGTGCATCCGGTCCTCGTCCGCACCGGGCGCGGCCGGGTCACCGAACAGTCGGGGCGATTCAGCGACGTGCCAACGTTCGATAATCTGGATTCATTTTCGCGCGCATTTCTGACGCACTTCGAAACGCAAATATCTGGCACCTCTCAGCCATGAATCTCAGCGCCCGGTGGGGCGCGGTTAAACATCGAGATTCACGACCTGCAGCGCGTTTTGTTCTATGAACTCCCGTCGCGGCTCGACCTGATCACCCATGAGCGTGGTGAACATCTGATCGGCTGAGATCACATCATCCACGGTAACCCGGAGCATCCGACGTACCACTGGATCCATTGTCGTCTGCCAGAGTTGATCAGGATTCATTTCGCCCAGCCCTTTGTAGCGCTGGATATCGGCGCCGCGCCGTGACTCTGCGAGTAGCCACTCAAAAGCCTCGCCGAGACGGCGGACGCTTGTGTGTCTTTCACCCCGATAAAGAACACCACCGCCGGCGAACTTCGATCTGGCTTTTTCGCCTAGCGCGACAAGTGCGTTATAGTCATCGCCGGAGAAGAAGTTCTGCCCAAGCACGATTTTTTCGCTGATTCCCCTGACCATGACATCAATGGTGGGCAAAAAGAGTCCGCGCTCTTTATCGGATTGCAAATTGATCAACGCACCAGGATGTCCCTGTTCGTTGAGTTCGTTCTGGAAGAGGGCACACCAATTCAGCATTCCGGCTTCGGACCGAAGTTGGCCCTCCGCGAGCGCCGGCACATCAATCATCGTACGGCTAATGGTGGTCGGGATACTGCGTCCGAGCTTCGCCAGCCTTTCCAGCAACGTGTTGTATTCCTGAAAAAGGGTAATCAGCTCCTCGGAGTTTTTTGCCGGAGAGTCCGTTTCATTCGTGTTGGCCGGAATCAGACGGATTCCATCGAGTGCGTTGGCGAGGAAATAACGGGAAAGTTCCGCCTCATCCTTGGCGTAGGTTTCAGATCGGCCACGTTTGATTTTGTAGAGGGGTGGCTGCGCGATGTAGATGTAACCTTGTTCGATCAACTGAGGCATCTGGCGAAAGAAGAAGGTAAGCAGCAGCGTTCTGATGTGCGATCCGTCGACGTCGGCGTCAGTCATGATGATGACGCGGTGGTAGCGAAGCTTCTCGAGGCTGAATTCATCTCTACCTATGCCACAACCCAAAGCGGTGACCAACGTTCCGACTTCCTGGGATGACAGCATCTTGTCAAATCGGGCCTTTTCAACATTCAGAATTTTGCCCCGCAGCGGGAGGATCGCCTGGCTTCGACGATCCCTTCCCTGTTTGGCCGATCCACCTGCGGAGTCTCCCTCCACCAGGTACAACTCGGACAACGACGGATCTTTTTCCTGACAATCCGCAAGCTTTCCGGGAAGCCCGGCGATGTCCAACGCGCCTTTTCGGCGCGTCATTTCCCTGGCTTTACGTGCTGCCTCACGCGCTCTGGCAGCGTCAATCATCTTCCCGGTAATAGCGCGGGCATCCAGCGGATTTTCCTCAAGAAATTCCGCGAAGAGCTTTCCAAGTTCTTGCTCTACGGCGACCTTTACCTCGGAACTAACGAGCTTATCCTTGGTCTGAGAGGAGAATTTTGGGTCAGGCACCTTGACGGAAACAATGGCCACCAACCCTTCCCTGGCGTCATCCCCGGTCGTTTGAATCTGAACTCTATTGGCAAGCCCCTCTCTCTCGATGTAGTTGTTCAGCGTTCGGGTCAGTGCTGCGCGAAAGCCGGCCAGGTGCGTCCCGCCATCACCCTGCGGGATATTGTTGGTGAACGTGAGCACTTGCTCCTGGAAACCATCGTTCCACTGCATGGCGATTTCCACACCGATTCCATCGATTTCTCGAGTAGTCGAGCAGTGAAAAACCCGATTGAGCGGCTGCTTGTTTTGATTCATGTACTCAACGAAGGCGCGCAATCCACCTTCGTAAAAGAAGGTTTCTTCCCTACCATCCCGCTCATCCACGAGGTGGATCCGCACGCCAGAATTCAGGAATGCCAACTCCCTCGATCTTCGAGCGAGGACGTCATAGTGAAACTCAATGCGGGGGAATGTCGCTGCGGATGGTTTGAAGAAGACCTCCGTTCCTCGACCTGTAGATTCGCCAATCTCTTTCAGTGGGGCCTGAGGCACGCCGTGCGCATAATGCTGTTCGTAAACTTTGCCATTCCGGCGTACCGTCAGCCGCAGCTTTTCAGACAATGCGTTGACGACTGAAACCCCGACGCCGTGTAGGCCGCCAGAGACCTTATAGCTGTTGTCGTTGAACTTCCCACCGGCGTGAAGTGTCGTCAAGACGACTTCGGCGGCAGAAACGCCCATTTTCGGATGCAAATCGACCGGAATTCCTCGTCCGTTATCCCTAACAGTTATCGCTTCGCCAACGTGGATCAGGATATCGATTTGATCGCAGTAGCCGGCGAGGGACTCATCGATAGCGTTATCTACGAGCTCCTGGACCATGTGGTGGAGGCCGGTTCCATCTTCGGTATCACCGATGTACATACCGGGTCGTTTACGGACCGCGTCCAGCCCTTCGAGTACTTCGATACTTGCGCTGTTATAAGTTTCTTCCATCCCTTACTCCAGAATTTCTCGAATGCCGCCATGTTCCACGTGAAACATCTTCGCACGGGCCAGTCTTCGGGTCTGCAGTTTTTCAGACACTTCCACCGCCGATAAAAGAACCTGGCATTGCAGTTGATCCATCATTTCAAAGACCGCCTCAACGTGCCGCTCGTCCAGCTCTGCCACCAGCTCATCGAACAAAACGATCGTCCTTTCAGCTGACTGCCGGTTTAGCAGCGCGACTTGTGCCAGCTGCAACGCGATTGCCGACAACTTCGCTTGACCTCTCGACGCAACCAGTGAGGCGGGTTTCTGGTCAGCAAAGACCTTGATGTCTCCTCGGTGCGGGCCAAATGCGGTGTAACCCCTCAATCCATCGATTTGCCGATTTGCGTTCAACGCCTCATGCAGCCCGCCGAGCCCGGCATCCCAGCCGGAATGGAAGGTCAAGGACAAGTCCATCTCGATTTCAAACCCGGCACACAACGCCCTGAACTCGGGTACAAGCATCTCCACCTGTTCTCTGCGCAAGGTATCGATCTCTGTTCCCAGACGAGCAACCGTGTCCAGCCACGGATCCTGCTCTGCCGAGTCCGCAGAGTGCTTCAGCCATGCGTTCCTCTGAGCGAGCGCGGTGGAGTAATCCCGGCTCATCTTTAAAAAAAAAGGTTTCACGTGAAACAATCCCCAATCGACGAAGCTACGGCGGGCGACGGGCCCTTCCATGACCAGATCGCCACAATCGGGCGTAATAACCTGGAGGGGAAAGAGGGCGGCAACCTGTGAGGCCCGCATTGCCCGGACACCATCAACGTCCAAACACGGCGATTCGCCCTTCTGCTTTCGGAAAACAACTGTCCGACGCAAGCGGCGCGAGTCTGTTCCTTCGACGCTGACCGCAAATTCAGGAAATCCGAACTCAATGAGCGAATCGAGGGCTTGCGTTCGGAAGGAGCGGCCACGAGAGAGGGCGTGCAGCGCTTCAAGAAAACTGGTCTTTCCGGCGCCGTTTAGCCCAAGAAAGCAGTTCAGGCCGGGGCTTAGCTCAAGATCGGCAAACCGGATATTACGAAAGTGCGAACACCTGAGTCGCTCAACAAACACGTGGCTTCAGGGCGTCAGAGACGCATTGGCATCACGACGTAGACCGCGTCGTCCGCATCGGCACCTTCTATCAACGCACTGCCGTTGGCGTCAGTGAAATTGAACCTCACCTGCGGCCCCCCGAGGACGCCGAGAACATCCTGGATGTAGCCCACATTGAATCCGATTTCCACCGAAGTGCCTGAATACTCAATCGCCAGCGTTTCTTCAGCTTCTTCGCGCTCAGGATTATGGGCTTCGACAAGCAGTTGCTCGGGTTCAACCTTGAATCGAACACCACGGTACTTTTCGTTCGACAGAATCGCGACCCGTCCAAGTGCGGCCCGTAAAGCCGATCGATCCGCCACCAACGACCGTGTCAGGCCCTTGGGAATGACCTTTTCATAGTCCGGGAACTGCCCATCGACCAACTTGGTCGTGAGGGAATAGGTTCCGACGGTCAGAGACAGGTAGCTCTTGCCGATGACCACAGAAGCTTTGGTCTCTTCGCCTTCCAGCAAGCGCAACATTTCCTGGACGCCTTTGCGAGGAACGATGACCGCCCTTCGCTCCGCCGAAACTCCGGCAACGGTCTCGGTGACCATGGCCAAACGATGGCCATCGGTCGCAACCGTCCGCAAATGACGGCGATCAACCTCAATCAACATACCGTTCAGGAAAAAGCGCACATCTTGCTGCGCCATTGCGAATGCGACTCGCTCGATGAGCCCACGAAGCACAACCCGATCGATTTGAAACGCACAATCAGCAACGCTGCTCTCGCTGCGAGGGAAGTCTGCGGCTGGAAGACTGGTCAAAAGGAAGCGGCTACGTCCCGACCGAATGATCGTTCGGTCTCCGTCCACCTCAACGTTGACGGTGACGCCTTCCCCGAACGATCGTACGATGTCAGCTAACTTGCGCGCGGGGATGGTGGCGGTGCCTTCCTGTGTGACGTCTGCGCCTTCGAGCCGTATGTCGAGTTCGACCTCAAGGTCAGTGCCTACAAACTCGAGGACGCCCCCTTTTGCTATCACGAGAATGTTTGAGAGAACCGCCATGGTTTGGCGGCGTTCCACAACACCCGTTAGTAACTGAAGGGGCCTGATCAACCGGTCGCGTTCTATCGAAAATTTCATTCGTGTTCAGCACCTTCGGACGCGCAATTCTGGGTCAGTAAAACTGTAGCCGGCCTGTTTTTACCCTACGAAGAAAGGCGAGGGATCAACCGCGTTCAAACACCAAACATCCTCGAGAGGTTACGAAAATCCTCTCCGACATCAGCGCTCTCGTCCTTGAGCTCGGCTATTTTTCTGCAGGCATGGATAACTGTTGTGTGATCCCGGCCGCCGAAAGCATCACCTATCTCCGGAAGAGAATGGCTGGTGTAGAGCTTGGCGAGCGCCATCGCCATTTGTCGTGGCCTGGCAATCGTCCGGTTTCTTTTCTTCGAAAGAATATCGGAAATCTTGATTTTGTAATATTCAGCGACGACCTTCTGGATCCGCTCGATACTGACGGCTCTTTCCTGAATGGCGAACAAGTCCCGGAGCGCGCGCTTAACCTGATCAACGGAGATTTTCACGCCCAGAAACCTCGCGTTCGCCATGACCCGGGTCAGAGCGCCCTCCAGTTCGCGGACATTGGAACGAATCCGCTCAGCAACGAAAAACGCGACCGCCGGATCGAGCTCCACTCCGAAACTCTCTGCTTTTTTCTGCAGGATAGCGACGCGGGTCTCGAGCTCGGGCGGTTCAATTTCAACGGTAAGGCCCCACACAAATCTCGACTTTAGTCGCTCCTCAAGCCCTTCGATCTCGCGTGGATACCGGTCGCAGGTGAGCACCATCTGGTTACCGCGCTCAAGCAGTGCGTTGAAGACATGGAAGAACTCCTCCTGAGACCTCAGCTTGTTCGCAAAAAACTGAATGTCATCAATAAGCAGCGCATCCACCCGGTGAAAGGAGGTGACAAAGTCCTGGATGGTGCCTTGTCGCAGCGCTTTGACCATATCCTGGACAAAACTGACTGACTGCAGATAGACCACTCTGGCCTGCGGATTCTTTTCAGCGATCTGATTGCCGACCGCCTGCATCAGGTGCGTCTTGCCCAAACCCACACCACCGTAGATCAGCAGCGGGTTATAGGATTTTCCGGCATTGTCAGCCACCTGCGCGGCGGCAGCTTTGGCAATCTCGTTGGACCTGCCTTCAACAAAACTCTGGAACGTGAAATCCCTGTTCAGCTGCAAAAGCTGTTCGGTCGTCGTCCCACCACCGATGCCCGCTCGCAACGGCTCTGGTTTGTCCTCGATGGCGCCTACCAGCAAATAAACACCGCTCGCCAGCGAGGCCTCTCCATTCTCGACCAGGAGCTCACAAATACGGTCGTAGAATCGGTCCGCTACCTCATTTTTCACATAACGATTCGGTGCGTAGAGTTCTATCCCTCCATCCGTAGGTCTTGCCTGCAGTGGCCGAATCCACTTGTCGAAATGCTCATCCGGCACTTCCCGCTCTAACCGGTCCAAACATCTCTGCCATGATGCCAAACTCAATTTCCCGCCCCCTCTAGTCCTGTCCTGATTGTCTGATGCCTGCAACGCCAGGAGATCGCTGACATCTCCTAGCGCACACATGACGTCTTCCTCGGGTCCTTTGTCCATTCCTGTATTCAGGTAAGCGCACACTCGCTTCCGAATGCTTGTATGCGAAGAAGGGTCCTCAAGCGACTCTAAGATCATCCACCCAGGTCAATAAACACCTGTGATTCTTCGATGATCTTACGCGCATATCTAGTCGCTCGGCGTTGTCAGTGTTGTTCTTGTTCTACTTAGGCTTCTCTTAGGCTTATTACGTCGATTTTTGTGGCCGCTTTTTCTTCTTCCACGCTCGTTAACTCTTTAGCTCTTTAATTTCCAAGCTTTCAAGCTTCCGATTCTGGCCACCCAATTCAATTTGACGCATGCGTGACAACGGAGAGGATTCTAGTCAGCGCAATTTTGATTTGGCTATGACTAACAAGAATGCGCACTCATCTATTTTTTGGAGTGTCGGCAAATCATTGGGTTAGCCATTCATCTTTCTACAAAGCGGGTCGTTTTTTTACGTCTGCACCTGTGCGAAAAAGCGTTGCAGGTTGTGGATAACTCATGGATCGACAATTGCTCACAATTCTCCGCGGCACTTTTCTACTCTTTTCCACAGTCTGCGACCTTGTCTTAACGCCTGTCGGGCCAGCGACTTACGCCACTTATCGACAGAAAACGCGGCGCCAATAAACAATTCACAATCCTTTATTTATCCAACTTATTGATTTGACATCCCTTCAGGCCGGTTTCTAGAATGCCCGCCCTTTTCGCAGGTGCCAGAGCAGCTCGCTTTCTGGCATCCACCTGGATAGACGGAACATGAAGCGCACTTACCAGCCAAGTAATTTGAAACGACAGCGTAACCATGGGTTTCGCGCCCGGATGGCCACCCGAGGCGGGCGAAAGGTTCTTAGTGCACGGCGCGCGAAAGGCCGCAAGCGCGTCGCTATTTGAAGGCTGCTGCCGAGCACTTTTCCCGAAGCAGGCGTCTTCTCAATTCTGTTGATTACGATCGGGTCCTTCGAGGCTCCGAATGGAGAAAGGACAGGCGTTCGATCCGGATACTCGCAGTCAGAAACCAGCGCAGTGGGCCAAGACTCGGGATCGTCGTCCCGAAGCGGTTCGTACGCATGGCGCACGACCGCAATGCGATCAAGCGGGTGATCAGAGAGATCTTTAGGCGACAGGCGCGCGACTTGCCTGCTGTTGACGTGATCATCATGATCGGCCCGGGATGCGAGAGAGCCCGGGTGTCGGAAATCCTGGCCGGCCTGATGACAGAACTCGCGAACAGGCAGATGTCCTGATGCGGAACAAAGATGCGCATAAACAATGCTGCGAATGACGGCGTTGCCTATCTCCTTAATCGCCTGATTCGGCTCTATCAGCTGACACTCAGTCCGTGGCTCGGCCAGCAGTGCCGGTACCATCCCAGCTGTTCCCACTATGCACTGGAAGCCATCGATCGTTTTGGTCCATGGCGAGGGACATGGCTCAGCATCCGCCGGATTCTGAGGTGTAATCCATGGTTCGAAGGTGGATTCGATCCTGTCCCGATCAAGGCTGAAACCGCGTCAATGGACGGGTCTCGGAACCCACAAATATTGAGTGAGAGAGTGAGCCCATGTTGCCCCCCGAAGTGATGCGTATCCTGCTGCTGATTGGCTTGGCTGCAACCGGCTACATGCTCATCCAGGCCTGGAACACCGACTACATGCAAACGCCAGTAGTCGAATACAGTGACGCGCCGACTGTCGGGGCAATAGACAATTCTTCGGAAAAGCCCGCCATTGATTTGCCGACCTCACTTGAGCCGGCCGCCGCCAACTCCGATGTGCCTGATGCGGCATTGCTCGAAAGTGAGAGCATCGTGACCGACGGCGAATCTGGGTCATCGGCGAACGCACCTGCCTCCACATCTGCTCAGTCCCGTTTGATCAAGGTTGAAACCGATGTCCAGAACCTGTGGATCGACAAGGTCGGTGGTGACATCGTGCGGGTGCAATTGCCGAAGTACCCCGTGGCCATCGATTCACCGGATGTTCCCTATCTCCTGATGGAAAGCAGCGGCGATCACACCTATATCGCCCAGAGCGGGCTGATGGGTAAAGACGGGCTCGACGCAACAGGCGAACGTCCGTTCTACAGCGCGAGTGCGGAATCGCTACGCCTAACCGGGGGCGAGGCTGCGAAGTTGACGCTCACTGCAGAGCGAGACGGAAAAAAGGTCCAGAAGTCTTTTGAATTCAAGGGT
>VGVE01000042.1 GCA_016874135.1 Gammaproteobacteria bacterium
GCTCCCGGGTTCTGGTTCGCAAGGCGCATACAGCGCCAGCGCCCGCGCAGCGGGCACAATGACGATCCGCCGCACGCCAGTCAATACAGCGATCGCCTCAACGTGACGATCGGCACTGACCGTCAGGCGGGGCGTTGTCCAAGTCGACGGTAATCCGTTGCAGTCAGGTGGAGAATCATGGAGCGGATCTGCCAGCCGTGTTCCGCTGTCCACACGACGTCGTCCTCGTAGGTACCCATGAAGAGCCACAGCTCATCCTTTGCATCGGAATGCCACGCCTGGAGATAACTCGACATGTGGGCGCTGCCACCGGCGCCGGCATCATCCGGGAGGGTAAGCCCGGTGATGTACTGGGTGCCGATGAGGTGCTGCGTACGGGTGTAGGTCGCGAGGGCGTTTTTGACGATGTCCACCCACGCATCAGGCCCGGTGACACTTTCAACCGTCGCCGCACCAATCGAGGCGTCTGGTGTGAATATGCGCCGATAGATCGCTCTGCCTGCCTCGATCTCACTCGGTGTTTTCTTGCCTATCAGATCGGTGGCGACACCGTAGGCATTACGCAGCGCCATGATCTGCTGGCGAGCTGCCGTCTCCTGCATGACCCGGTGAAAGGCCCGGTGACGGGCATCATGTCCCGCCTGATCCGTACCGCTTTTCGCCTTAGCTCCTGCGCCTGCGCTGTGGGCACGCATCGCGACCAGTCCACCAAGCGACGCCAATGCCCCGGTCATTACTCCGAGCCAGCGGCGCCGGCTCCCACCAACGTGCGAATCCGCCATCACAGTTCTCCCGCGAATGTAGCCTCCGAATGTGCTGGCAAACCTAACCCATCAAATGGCTGAATGCACCCGAGCCCATTTACAACCACCTCACCACTTTCCCCGTCCGGGATCGCCCAGCGACGCGGATAGCACGGCCTCTGGGAGCCTGTGTATGCCAGCATCCGGAAATCTCTCTGCCATTGCGGACAGCCCCGGTTTACAGAATCTGCTGGTGCTGGCCAGTGCGCAGGCCGTCTTCGTATCCGGTTCAATCCTGTTCATCACCATCGGCGGCATCGTGGGCACCCTGCTCGCCCCGGATCCGTCCCTGGCCACACTGCCAGCATCCTTGATGGTCGTCGGCACCGCGGCCATGACCATCCCGGCCGCGATGCTTATGCGGAGGATTGGCCGACGTGCGGGTTTCGCCATTTCTGCCGCAGGCGGCGCAGGAGCCGCCTGGCTCGGATCTGTGGCACTGCAGAACAATAGCTTTTCCGGCTTCTGCATTGCCGCCCTGGCCATCGGCGCGCTGATGGCGTTCAGCCAACAGTTCCGATTCGCGGCGGCGGAGAGTGTGAACTCCGCTTGGGTAAGCCGGGCGATTTCATTCGTTCTGCTCGGCAGTGTGGTTGCTGCCCTTCTCGGCCCTACTCTCGTGTCGGCGAGCGCCGCTGCCGATCCTGACTCTCCCTTTCACAACGGAATGCGTTGGCTGATCGGCTTCTATGTCGCGGCCGCAGTGATCTTCCTGTATTTCCGTGATCGCCTGCAGGTCACCACTACGGAAGAAGCCCGGCCACCCCGTCCGCTTCGGGAGATCATCGCCCAGCCCGCCTACATGGTCGCACTCGTCGGCGGCATCGTCGGTCAAGGGGTGATGACTTTCGTCATGACTGCCGCCCCGATCAGTATGCATGTCGCTGATGGTTTCAGCATCGATGAAACCGCAGCCGTCATCCGGGTACATGTGCTCGCCATGTTCCTGCCGTCACTGGTCTCCGGATGGATGGTGGCCCGGTTCGGTATTCGGCGGATGATGTGGACCGGCGCTGCTTGCCTGCTGGCCACTGTCTGCATCGGCTGCATGGGGCACGCTTACCTGCACTACTGGTGGTCGATGGTGTTGTTGGGGCTCGGCTGGAATCTGCTCTATCTGGGCGCGTCCACGCAGCTCGTCACGACATACCGCGCGAATGAGCGCTTTTCAGCCCAGGCCGTAAACGAATTCAGCGTGTTCGGCGCAGCGGCCATCGCGAGCCTCGGTGCAGGTTCACTGTTGCACGCATTTGGCTGGACGATTTTGCTCGGGGTGAGCCTGCCGGCGTTGTTACTCCTGGCGTGGGTGCTTCTGCGACCGGCGACGCCGCAGACCGGACATTGAGACCCGGTTACCACCGCAATCTGTGCCCACCCGACTTCGGTGCAAGGCACTCGCTGCAGAATGCCCCACAAAGACGCCGCGTTGAAAGACTGTTTGAATACCCGCTTCACATCAGGCGCACTGGCCAGAGCTTCACGCGAGCAGATTCGCGGCAAGGATCCGTGTGTTGGCTACAAGCAATCGCTCATGGCGCCGGATAGTCGCACTGCTGCTGGCCGCAGCGCTGCTGCTGCTGGCACAACTGACCCTGATCTTCCCCGGAACTTCGCGCTTCTCCGAGGTCGTGCACAACGCATTGCACGTACCCTGGGTAGCGGTTCTGACCCTTGTGATCTGGAGGTTGTCTGGGAGTTGGCTGCTCACGGTTCTCGTCACTCTCCTCATCGCCGTAGGAAGTGAGGTTTTGCAACAGCTCACCGGTCGAACACCCAGCCTGATGGACCTGTTCAACAACTTTCTCGGACTGTCACTGGCCGCTTGTGTCCATGCACTGTTTGTACGCGCATCAAGAGTCCCCTTCTGGCTCTCGATCCTCGGGTTGCTCTTCATTGTTGGCTGGACACTTCGCCCCACCGTCATGGTCTTTCTCAGCGAGAACTGGATGGCAGCGCGCGGAGACCTGCTCTACGACGGTACTGATCCGCGCGGGTTCTATTTGGCCAACTTCGACGCCGAAACCGGCTTCAACAGGTTCTCAAACGAGAGCCTTACGTTGACGCTTACGGATGCGCCTTGGTCCGGCGTGCATTTCAGATCGTTTCCAGGCGCAGAGGACGAGCCTGACTACCTGAGAATTTCCCTGACAGTCGAGGGAAATGCGCCGTTGCGGCTCGGAGTGTCAGCGTGGTACCAGCAGGATGAAGATCCTGTCTAGCGGGAGTACTTCGTTCCTCCGGGCGATTCGGAACTCAAGATCCCCCGCTCGGACATCGAAGAGGATCGATGGCTGCCTGCCATCGAGGATCTCTACCTCCATGGCCACCAGGCGGATGCTGGCCGCAGCTTCCAGGTACATCGTGCCGAGTTTATCTGGGACGCGCCCGGCTCTCCGTCGCCACCTGGTCCGTGATCTGGTTAGGGTCCGGATGCCAACTGATCAGGAGCACTGATATGTCCAGGTTTCTCATCCGCGTGATCGTCATCGGTTTGGGCCTCTGGGTTGCGGACTGGCTGCTTGCCGGCATCACCATCCAATCGACCACCACTCTGGTCCTGGCGGCACTGGTACTCGGCATACTTAATGCAGTGATCAAACCCCTGCTGTTCTGGCTGACGCTGCCGCTGACCATCATCACCCTCGGCATCTTCATCCTCGTGTTGAATGCAGCAGTATTCGGATTGGCATCGGCTTTCTTCTCAGGTTTTTCTGTAGACAGCTTCTGGAGCGCCATGGGCGGCGCCATCATCGTTTCGGTTATTTCCTGGATTGCGTCCTGGTTCATCGGCGAAAAGAAAAGCTGACCGCGAAGCACGCCCCATTTACCGAGGGGTCTAATCGATCTGACCCCTTAACCGTCCTGTCATCTCCTCCACGTATTGTTGCGCCCGATCCTGGTGCGCAAGTTCCTTTTGAATCGCACCACTTGCCCCGCTTGAAGGCGGGGTAGAGGCGAATTGAGGAATTGGGCTGGCACGGGGATTGCTGTGTCGTGGTGGCAGCATATGAACGAGTCCATGTAGCGTTCGCAAACCTGAATGAATCAACAGGGATTTCTTTATGAGAACACTCGCTTTTTCCGATGCCGCGTTTCTCTACAACGAAACACTTCGCACGCCCATGCACATTGCCAGTGTTCAACGCCTGCGCCTGCCTGAAGGCATGCATGTGGAACTTTTTACCGATGCCTTGCGGCAACAGATCAAATCGCGGCTTCACCTGGTGCCTTACCTGACCGAACGTTTGGTGGAAACGCCCATGCAACTGGACCACCCGTCCTTCGCCACCGTACGCGAGGTCAACCTGGGCCGGCACATCCACCACGTGAACGCAGACGCCCCGGGTGATCAAGCGGCTCTGGAATCAGCCGTCGCCCGGCTGCATGCAACCGCGATGGATCGGGAACGCCCCTTGTGGGAAATGGTAGTTGTTGGCGGGCTCGCGGATGGAAGGGCCGCCATCTACTCGCGTGTGCACCACTGTTGCATCGATGGAATCGCCGGACAGGAAGCCACCCGCCTGTTGTACGACGATAAGCTGCAGGTGCGCGGGGCTCCTGCGGAGCGAACCCTCAATGAAACCCAACACCCGGCGATCAGCATCGTCCACGCGTTCGAGAATTTTGCACACTTCGGCGAAGAGCGCTGGCGAGCGATGCCGGAGATGTATCGATCATCCGTGAAGGTATTGGAAACCCTCAGTCAATCGGCGAGGCAGTGGAACGGTGGCCTGAACCTTGCACCTGCGACGCGCCTTAATCGCCCGGTTGGCAGCAATCGCGCAGTGGCGTTCGGTGAAATCCCTCTTTCTGAGCTGAAAGCTGTGGGCAAAACTGTCAAAGCCACCCTTAACGACGTGGTCCTGGCGATTTGTGGCGGAGGGCTGCGGTCTTTGCTCATGCGCAATGCTTCGCTGCCGGAAGAATCCCTGCTGGCCGGTTGCCCGGTAAGCCTGCGACGCACCGGTGATACGACGCTCAACAACCAGGTCAGCATGATGCGGGTTGCACTCGGAACGCACCTCGCCAATCCCGTGGCCAGATTGCTCTATGTCAAGGAAGCCAGCCGGCACGCTCGGCACCTGACACTGGACGCTTTTGGACTGATGCCACGCACGCTCGCCCTACCCGGCCTGCCTGCGGCCGCACGACTGGCATCCTTCTGGAACGACTGGATGGCGACAGGTGATCAGGCGCTGCCGACGCCGGTTAATGTCGTGATCTCAAATGTCCCGGGTCCATCTGAAGTGTTGTGCCCGGCAGGCGCCGAAATGGAAACCCATTGGCCAGTGTCCATTCCGGCACATGGGCTCGGCGTGAACATCACGGTGCAGAGCTACGCCGGCAAGCTGTTTCTCGGCATCACCGCCTGTGCACGCACGCTGCCTGAGCCGGGAATTCTGCGGGATGCGATTCTCGCAGCCTTGACAGAGCTCAAATCCGCCAGCCAGCCGCTGTCCGCTTCCGTACATCCGCTGCCGTTGATTACAGAAGAGGTTGTGAAGAATCCGGATCGTCAGGCTGCGCAAGGACAGCCGAGGGAGCTTTCAGACGCGGCTTGAGCGTCCTTCCCAGTACGGGTCACGCAGTTGCCACTTGAGCACCTTGCCTGACTCGGTCTTCGGCAGCTCTTCAACGAACGTTACGGATCGCGGGACTTTGTAGCCGGCCAGCTGCGTTCGGGCATATGCCTGAACGTCGAGCTCTTCAAGACCGGATCGTGCACGCCGCACCACAACTGCATGCACCCGCTCACCCCACTCTTCGTCGGGAATGCCGAACACGGCGGCTTCCATGACATCCGGATGCAGATCAAGCGCAGCTTCGCTCTCGGCCGGATAGATGTTGACCCCGCCAGAGATGATCATGTCTTTCTTGCGATCGCAGATGTAGTAGAACCCCTCCTCGTCGAAGTAGGCGATGTCGCCAACGGTCTGCCAGCCTTCACGCTGATCGGCGAGAAATTTCTCGTGTGCCTTGTGATAAGTCGCAAACACACTGGCGCTGCGAACGAAGAGTTCACCGGGTTCCCGCGGTGTAGTCACCACGCCACCGTCCTCGGTATACAGGCGAATCTCGACACCGGGAGCAGGCTGCCCGCAGGAACCGGGTTTCGATCGCTGAAACCACGGGCGAAGGATCGTGTTGACGCCGAGTTCAGTCGATCCATAGACCTCAAACAGCGAATCCTCGGGAAATCGGCCGAGATAGGCGAGTTTGAGTGCGTAGGTCCACGGCGCAGCATTCGCAATGGTGATGCGCATGCTGGTCGTCGAATAGCGGGCAAAACTATCGTCCGAAAGCTGGGTGATGCGCCGGATCGGCGTCGGTGCGGAAAACGTGAATGACACCTTCTACTTGTCCACCAGGCGTAACCAGTCCTGCGCATCAAACTGCCTCTGCAGCGCAGCAAGATTTCCCTGGCTCTGGGCGTGTGACAGAAAGCTCGATGGGCCGAAGTGATACAGCGGCCCGGTGGTGATGTACACACCGCCAGGACGAACCCCGTAAACAGTAATCATCTGTTGTGCCTGATAGGGGTTGCCGCCGGGTTGCCTGATTGCACCTTTCGGTTTTCCGGTCGTGCCTGAGGTGTAGATCATCGCCCCGAGTGGCGGATGATCGATGCCAATGGGTTCAGCACTCGCAGTTGCGAGCAGCGGTTCGGCCTGCTGTTGCCCCGCAGCAGGTTCGCCATCAAATACCAGCACTGTGCGTAAGCGCGGTGTGCGTTGTGCAACCCGGGAAAACAGGGCGGCGAATTCCGCGTCCACAAAGGCGACCTGTGCATCGTAGTTGTCGATCACGAAGGCGGCTTCATCATCGCTGAGCCGATAGTTGAGAGGTACGGAAATTGCGCCGGCCTTGCGTGCCGCGTGCCCCGCGGCAACCACCTGGCAGGAATTCTGGCCACACCAGAGCACCCGGTCACCGGGTTTGACCCCAAGATCCAGATAAAACCGCGACAGCCGATTGGCCTGTGCCTCGAGTTCATTGAATGTCTAGCGGATCAGGGTGCCATCCGGCCGATCATCGACCAGGGCGACCTTGTCGCCGAATTTCTGTGCAAGCGCAGTCAGTAGATCTGTCGTCGGGGCCCTTTCGCAAGAGGTTCAGAAAAACAAACAGCGCGCGAGGCTATCGACTGGATGCGGTCTTGTCATGTGATGAAGCCCTTTGTGTGCACGATTCGTTCACGTGACCAGAGGGATGACGTCATCGACCGGTCTGTGTTCCACTCTCCCTTCGCTCAGCCCTACTTGAAAGTGCACACACTGCAAGACCACCGGAACTCCGCGCCATTGAACACCCGTGACACCCACCGTTTTGGTCCCTGGACGGCGATCGCCGTGGTGATCGCCAACATGATCGGTACCGGTGTGTTCACGAGCCTCGGCTTTCAGCTAGTGGACATCCAGTCTGTGCCCGTACTCCTCCTGTTGTGGGCGATTGGCGGAATCATGGCGCTGTGTGGAGCACTGTGTTACGCGGAACTCGGCGCCGCTCTCCCCCGTTCGGGCGGTGAATACCACTACGTCGGCACTCTCTTCCACCCGGCACTCGGATTCGTTTCCGGATGGATTTCCGCCACCATCGGTTTTGCCGCGCCAGTAGCGCTCGTCGCCATGACCTTCGGCATCTACCTGCAGACAGCACTACCCGTGATAACACCCGTTGTGGCTGGCGTGCTGCTGGTCATCCTCGCGAGTCTCGCCCACGTCTGGAGCCGCCAGGCCAGCGGCGGCCTGCAAGTGGTGTTCACTTCACTCAAGGTTGTCGTGACCCTCGCCTTTGTCCTCTTCGCGCTTTCCGAAGCGGGTTCGTTCCAGCCGGTCTCGTTTGTACCCGTGGCCTCTGATGGTGCACTGGTCTTCGGCAGCGCGTTTGCGATTTCGCTGATCTACGTCAATTACGCCTATACCGGCTGGAACGCGGCCACGTACATCGCTGGTGAAATGGCCGATCCGGCACGCCACATTCCCCGCGTGCTCGCCGCCGGCACCTTGACCGTGATGCTGCTTTATGTGGCGCTGAACGCGGTCTTTCTTCTGGTTGCACCGATGGACGAGATGGTCGGCAAGGTGGAAATCGGCTTTATCGCAGCTACTCACCTCTTCGGGGAGCGCGGTGGTGAACTGATGAGCCTTGTACTCGCGGTACTGCTGGTGTCGACAGTGAGTGCCATGATGCTCGCGGGTCCGCGGGTGCTGAAAGTCATTGGCGAGGATTACCCGGTGCTCCGTTTCCTGGCTCCGGTGAATCGATCCGGCGTGCCGGCTGTTGCAATTGTGATCCAGGCTGGGCTCGCCATTCTGCTGATCCTGAGCGGTACGTTTGAATCCGTGCTGGTGTTTACCGGTTTCACGCTCTCATTGAACACCTTTGTGACCGTGCTCGGCGTGTTTGTACTGCGAAAGAAACAGGATCCTGCAACCTTCCCCTTTCGCATGCCACTCTGGCCACTGCCTCCGCTTCTCTTCCTCATCCTCACCGGATGGACATTGCTCTATACCCTTATGGAACGACCCGTCGAAGGGCTGATGGGCATTGGTATCGTGCTGACCGGCCTCCTTATGTGGTGGCTCGGCCAGAAAAACAAAAACGGCTGAACGCTACCCTTAGATTTAGGGAAGGTCTGATTTACCAAACCTTCCCGAGCATAGCGCCGGCTTCGCACGCGCAGTCACGGGCAAAGCCCGTGTAGGTGTAGGGCCACACCACCACTTTTGCAATACGAAGTGCTGTGAAAATGCAAGGGGGCCAAAGGCCCCGACCTGATCAATTCGTAGGAAGCGAATCGATCAGAGATACCTTAGGGTGCAAAACTCGACCGCGCCCGGATACATCATTCCCATCAACCCGCTCAACCACATAAAGGGAATCGAAGGTCGCATAGACCTCGCCGTTTGGCCGATAGCGGGAAAACGTCACGGTGAAGTGCACCCTGTTCGCACCCGACTGAATGAGCTTGATGTCATCCCAGGTGCTGTGACCCCAGTTGTTGTCCCTGGCAAAATTCTCCATGTCCGTGCCCTGCATAAAGGCCTCACGATCCGGGTATACGACTACCGTGCCGCTGGCAAAACGCACATGGGGAAACACCAGAGAGTCCGTCCACGCTGCCTCGTCCTTGGAATTGAATACCTGCATAAACGCAGTCATCGCGGCCCTGGCGCCCGCCTCGCCGTCCGCGCGGCGGGCGTCACCAGAAGCCGCCGCCGCGGATGTCCATAACAACGCGCCAATCCATAAACTCGGAACCCATATGCGCAATACCAACTCCAAACCTGTGGTTATCACGAGGAAACCCTACCACGTTGGCTGAAGCTCGCTCACTGCCGGACAGTCAGCCAAGTGCTCAGCGATCTAGCTCGCACATGATGCGCTGGCAGACTCCACTCACGGGAACACCTTCCCCATTCAGCACCTTCGGCTTGTACTTGTAGCGTTGGATGGCCTTAAGCGCTGCCCGATCAAAGATCCCCGCAGGTTGACCTTCGATGACTCGCGGATCAAACACGCGACCGAGCGGATCGATTGAAAACTCCACGATCACCCAGCCTTCGAGGCCGCGGCTTATCGCCCGCTGTGGATACTCAGGTGGACTGGTGACCAGCGGAACCGCATCTCCTTCAGCAGCGCCCGCGCCGGCACCCAGCTTCCACACGGAACGTCCATCTTGTTCGGAAAGGCCAAACTCAATCCCTGAGTACCCGCCGAACGTTTCAGTTGTGATTTCCCCTTTTGCTCACAGGGGGCCTTTCAACCGGTTCGAGTTTCGGTGTCCGTTCTTTGACCAAAGGCATTTCATCCTCGAGTTCCGGCGCCCAGTCAATCCGCAAAGTCGGGGCTGACTCGACGATTTCCACATCATTTCCACGAATCAGGGCCGTCATGGCATGGAACAGCGCCATGGTGATGAACGCGGCAGCAGGCAGCGCCATCACACGACCACCCGCTGCATTCGGCGCGGGGTGTATCTCTTCATAGGTCATGATCATTCTCCTGACGGTTGTCCAGGGGTGAGATCCGGTGGCCCTGACAGTGTTCCGCTTCAAGGATGAAGCGATAGATCAGGAGCGCCTTCGGTGCCGACCCCGGTGCGGCACGGAATTGCGGGGATTCGAGTCGCAGCACAGGAACGGTATGCAGCGCGGCAAAGCGGCTTTGAGCCGCCGCTACCAGTGCAGCCTGCTCCAATGCAGAATAAGTGCCGCTGACCACTCGCGGCGCGAGTACTGACCCATCGGCAGCCAGCTCAAATCCAACCCTGACCTCGCCACTGATAGTGTTCGTCAGAGCATCGGCTGGATATCGCGGTACCACCACCGCGCGCGTATCGAGAAGTCGAGGGGTCAGCTGAGGCGAGGTATGGAGCGCTTCGACACTGATCTCGACACCGAGGGTTGAGTTATTGCTGCGCTCCGGCATGTGCAAGGTACTGGCGGCCTGCAGCAGCTTCTCGGCCGCGCTCGGGGTGGCAACAGCCGTTAGCGGCTGAACCCCAGCGACTACGATGGACACCACAACCAATGCTAACAGCGACCAATACACACCGTGGCTGTCGATCTCGAGAATCCGTACGTCTGAAAACCGCCAGACCCGCTCAAGCAGGTGCGATTCGCGCAGCCACGCCATACCCATCAATCCGGCGTGTTGCTGTTTTGAATCCGGGTCGAGAACAGATCGACGCACCACATCAACTATGCCTTCGAGCTAACAGACATCCCCACGCAATACGCCCGCTGCGTCATCACAGCTTTCTTCGATCGCTTCGAGCAGACGGCTCTCGAGTGGCTTGAGCCAGGGCATCCACCAGTAGAAGGCTGTGACGACGCGGATGAGCAATACCCAGAGGTCATCTCTTCGTGCCAGGTGAACACATTCATGGGCAAGAACCGCACGCAGTGTTGATCCGGACCACTCCCCTGCATTTTGTGGGAACAAGAAGACCGGTCCATACAGTGTTCCGGACGCGGGTACTTCTACTCTGCCAATCACAGGGCACACCCGCGCATGGAAACCCAGTTCTTCAAGCGCTGCGCCAACAGCGGATTGCAGATATGGATCGGCTGAAAGACCTGACCGCTTCAAACCATACTGCCGGCGTAATGCGCCTGCGATCAGCGCCCCGCCGCGCAACACGCCCGGGACGATGAGTATCAGGAAAAGCATCACTGGCACCAATACATCACCCCTGACAGTCGCGGCCATTTCCAGCGGCATAGGAACCTGCAATGGCTCACCCATCCAGGGGAGGGGCAGGACAAGCAGTACCACAGTGACGCCCATCAGCAGTGCCCGCCGCGAAGCAGGGTTGTCATCGAAGGTACGCTGCATCAGAAGCGCGGAAAGGACGCCGAGCAAGACTAGCAGTACCAACTCCCGCATGGATAAAGGCGAATCCATCCCTGTTACGGTATGGATAACGGCCTCAATTACGTCCACGCCGGTCCTTTGTTGATTCGGATTTCGATTCGGTCTTCGTTTCAGGCTTCGTTTCTGGCAAGCGTCGCGACTTCAGCCGGGTGAGTTCTTCCTCCAGTTTGTGAATGGTCTCTTCATCGAGCTCACCTCCCGCATCACCCAACAGATTCACCAGCGCATCGGCGCGGGATCCACCAAAAAAAGTATTCACCAGATGACTGACGGCATTACGAAGCGCTTTCTCCTTCTGCAGCTTCGGCCGATAGAGATAACGTGGGCCGTCTTCACGAAACTCCACGTGATCTTTCTCGAGGAGTTTTTGCAGCAGCGCCCGCATCGCCGAATAACCAGGTGCATCCGGAATCGCAGCCTGCACATCGGCAACCGACGCCTCACCCTGTGAATACAGCACATCCATGATCTGGCGTTCGCGGCGCGACAGATGCACATGCGGTCGTTTCACCGGTTTGTCTGTGTTGCCTGCCATGTCGAGGACTCCTGTGAACATCCGTATGCTCAATATTTAGCATAATGCTTTTTTTCAGCACTCCAGGAAGGATGAACGCAAGCACATTTCGCGAATCGCACGAAATAGCTCTCCCCGCCACAATCCCGGGTCAGTCCGAAGCTTCTTTAAGCCCACGAACGAATCAGGTAGAACGCCTCCCCTAAATCGTTTCAGGAGAACACTCACATGGCAGGCCTCACCCTCGAACAAAAACAGACATTCCTAGCTGGTCTGCATGTCGGCATGCTGTCGATTCCTCGAACCACACCAGCCGGAGAAGTCGCAGCACCACTGACATCACCGGTCTGGTATGGCTACGAAGCCGATGGCGAGTTGTCATTCCTGACGATGAACAACTCGAAGAAAGGCAAGCTGCTCAAAGTCGGATTGCCGGTTTCTTTCTGTGTGCAGGATGAAAAACCGCCTTATGCCTACGTGTCGGTGACCGGCAAGGTTTCGCGCATCACAGAGTCACTGCTTGAAAAAGAACTTCGCCCGATTGCCCGCCGCTACCTGGGTACAGCGGGAGGAGATGCGTACACGGATCGAGAAGGTGTCGAGAACACCATCACCGTGGCTGTCGCCATCGACAGCTGGCTCGCGGTTGATTATGGAAGTTCGTGAGGCTGTAGCAGTTCTGACAACGGTTTCATGTCCCGTTTCCGCGGTTTCATCGCGAAGCGTATGACCTTGAGTCCTGTGGTGCTGAAACTGCCCACATGTTCAATCATCTCCTGCATCACACAATCGGCGCCCTGCATCTCCTCAGCGCGGTGATCGCGCTGCTGGCTGGCGCAGCAGTGCTGCTTCGCACCAAGGGTACGCGGTTTCATGTCTGGACCGGACGGATCTACTTCGGTGCGATGCTGATGACCAACGCTAATGCGCTTGCGATCTACGAACTGTTTGGTCGCTTCGGTCCGTTTCACGTGCTGGCTCTGCTGTCACTGCTTTCGGTGCTGATAGGTCTTGTTCCGGTTCTCAGGCGCAAACCAGGCTGGCTTGAACGCCACGCATCGTATGTGCTCGGATCGTGGGTGGATCTGTGCGCCGCTGCGGTGGCGGAAATCAGCAGTCACCTACTGCGTTTGCCATTCGGACCCACTGTGATCGTCAGCTTCGCCGTAGTGATCATCGGTGGAGTGACCTGGATGCGTGTGTCACTAGCCAAACGCTTCCCGTCACCTGCAGCTGCGACCACGTAATCAGGCGGCGCGAGCTGTAACCAGCCAGGCGGCGGCCTTCAGCTTGAGCCCATCCGGAGTCAGGTGCGCAGCCAACGCTCCCCGCGCCGCATCGAGCGCCTTGTCACGCACCTCGCCTTCGAGTTCGCCAAGTACTCTTGCAAGCGGCCCAACCCGGGTTTGGAACCGGATGGCACCTTCCAGGTCATCTGCGAGATGTAGCTGCGGGGTGAGTGAATCGAATTGAATATCGCGAAACCCGCTCTGATTGAGAATCGAAGTGACGTATTGTGTATCGGCAAACGCAAACGGATCCGGACCCGATGGTGTAGGTGCGGCGGGTGGAGACAGGAAAGGTTGCACCGCGCGCCCGGCGACAGAGAGCCACTGGTTTTTCGCCGCTTCTTGCCAACACAGAAAAACGAGCCAGCCTTCAGCCTCCAGCGCCGTACGCAGATTACGAAAGGCCGCTACCGGATCATCAAAGAACATCACGCCAAACCGGCTGAACATCAATTGGTGATCGGGTGTGAATCGTTGCGCAACGGCATCAGCAATGGAGAAACCGAGATTTTCCGTGCCTTTGAAGCGGGCTTTGGCATGGGCCAGCATCGGTTCGGAGATATCGATACCCCACACCGCAGCACCGCAGCGGGCAAGCTGCGCGCTGGTGGTTCCGCAACCACAACCGACGTCGATCACCCGCTCACCCGGGCGTGGCGCAGCCCGTTCAATGGCGATATCGCTCAACGGTCCGAGCAGTTTGTCGAGCCGTTCCTGGGATTCCACCCAAGTCTCACCTGCTGCCCCGTTCCAGTAGTCTTTTTGACCCTGATTGTTCATTGTGTCCTCTGGTTTCCCCGGGCTTGCGCCGTACTGGGTTGGATCAAACACGGCGTGTCCTTCCCGATCAAGACAATATAGGAGCCGCCAATGTCACGGGCCATCATCGACCACAGCGGGACCTCGCGCCCGGATTCCTTCACCAAGGCCCGGTATGTGGATGCGGGCTTGTTACATGATGAGTGGGAACGGGTGTTTTGCAGCACCTGGCTACTCGCAGGTGTGGAGCAGGATGTGCGCCGCGCCGGCGATTTTTTTGTGTTCAGCATCGGGCCCGAACAGATCCTTGTCAGCCGCGCTGCGGATGACCGACTGCATGCGTTCTACAACGTCTGCCAGCATCGCGGTCTGCGTCTCGTACATGCACCCTGCGGCAACACCCGCTTCTTCCGCTGCGGCTATCACGCCTGGACTTATGGCAACGACGGCTCATTGAAGGCTGCTCCGCATCGCGAGCAGTTCTCGCAGGGTCTCGACCTCACCAGTCGAGGACTCAAGGCCGTTCACGTCGATACCTGGGACGGGATGGTGTTCGTCCATCTCGGCGTTAAGCCCGAACCGTTGTCTGAATTTCTCGGCGAACTCACTGGACATCTTGAGGCCTACCGTTTTCACGAAATGGAAGTGAGTGACGATCAGACCTGTTATCTCAACTGCAACTGGAAAGCGGTGGTCGACAACTTCGGTGAGCTCTACCATGTAGATTTCCTGCACCCGCAACATCGGTCGATGGTGGATTGTTGCAATGACACGGTGCACCTCTTCCGCAATGGTCACACCGGCGTGCACGTACCCGGTGGTACAGTCAATCCACGTTTCCCGATTCCGCAGGAACCCACACCCATTCTCTCAGGCAGGCTGCAGGAAGTCGGGCTCGATCCTGCTGACTTCAGCGGGCGTGTGCTGGATATCAGGGCAGCTCTTGCGGAACGGAAACGCGCGCTCAGCGATGAATCTGCCATCGACTACTCACCGTTTTCCGATGAACAGCTCACCGATGCCTGGCAATACAACCTGTTTCCGAACGTCGTGCTGTCGTTTGGTGCGGACTACATCTGGATCATGCGCGCGCGCCCCCATCCCACTGATCCCGGACGAACCGAGTTCGACAAAACAAGCCTCGTGCGTCGGCCTGTCAGCGAACGCGCGACACCGCTGCCAAGACCGTCCCGCGAGGTTTTTGAATACGACGCCGTACTGCGTGGCGAAAAGAGCATGACCATCACCATCGACCAGGACGTGGAACTGCTCAAGGACGTGCAGAGCGGGATGATGTCGAGAGGTTTCGACTACGTTTGGCTCTCGGAAGAAGAAGCGCGGGTCAAACACTTTCACGCAGAATGGGACCGGAGAATGAGTGGGACCGGAGAATGAGTGGGACCGGAGAATGAGTGGGACCGGCGTATGAGGTTATGATCGCGGGATCATGAAAGACCAGACTTCAGCGCATCCCCGGCCTGATCTGCTCGGTTCCCGGGAGCCGAACATGACCTTCGCAGGGGAACTCACCTTCCTGCGTCGCAAGTACACCCGTGACATCAAAGGCACAGACATCGTCATCACAGGCCTGCCGTTTGATGGCGCTACAAGTTTCAGGCCTGGCGCCCGCTTCGGTCCTGCAGCGATTCGGGCAGCATCGGTACAACTCGCGGAACTCTCAGGTCGTGCTTTTCCGTTTGATAACGATCCGTTTGCCGTTCTGGCCGTGGTGGACGCCGGGGATTGTGAGCTCGACGCCGGTTATCCGCAGCGCGTCGTCGAGTCCATTGAGGCGCACGCCCGCAACATCCTTGCGAGCGGCGCCAAGATGATCAGCTTCGGTGGTGATCACTTTGTCACCTATCCGCTGCTTCGGGCGCACGCTGAAAAACATGGCCCGCTCGCACTCGTTCACTTCGATGCACACGTCGACACCTGGGCCGATGATGGCCAGCGGCTCGATCACGGCTCCATGTTTCTGCGTGCCAAACGGGAAGGATTGATCAACGTCGGACGGTCGGTACAGATCGGCATCCGCAGCTTCAGCACCGACGAAGGGTTCACCGTTCTTGATGCACCCTTTGTACATGACCACGGCGTGGCGATGACCGCGGAACGCATCATCGATGTCGTGGGTGATGTACGCGCCTATCTGACCTTTGATATCGACTGTCTGGACCCTGCTTTTGCGCCGGGCACCGGAACACCCGTGCCCGGTGGCCTGTCTTCCGCTCAGGCGCTCGGCATCCTGCGCAGGCTCGGTGCAATCAACTTCGTTGGCATGGACATGGTGGAAGTTTCACCGCCCTATGATCACGCAGAACTTACTGCTCTGGCAGCGGCGACCTTGGTCCACGACTTCATTTGTATGGAGGCGTTGAAGGCCGCTGCCATGTGATACTCCTCTGCAAGCAGTGACATTGCGGGGGAGAAATGTCGACAGCACCGGGCGCTTCATCGGGATCAGTTTCAAGAACGCTGGAATTCGGCGTTCACCTGCCGCACCTCGGACGTCAGGTGGACCGCGACTCGCTGATCAACTTTGCCCAACAGGCAGAAGTGGCCGGATATGCCTCTGGCTGGGTCAGTGACCACGTGGCCTGGCCCGCAAAGATCGACTCAAAGTACCCGTACACCGCCGATGGTTCGTTCGCTCCCCCGCCTGATATGGGTTGGCTCGATCCCATTGGCACTCAGCTCTTTGTTGCCGGGGTGACCACGAAACTGCGCCTCGGCTTCACTGTTCTGATCCTGCCGTATCGGCAACCGGTGCCTACCGCGAAACAGCTGGCAACACTGGATGTCCTCTCGAACGGACGACTGATTCTTGGCTGCGGTGTCGGCTGGATGGCGGAAGAAGCGGCCATTCTCGGCATGCCGTGGGATCACCGTGGTGAACGCACCAATGAACAACTGGATCTGTTCACGCGGCTCTTCTCAGAGTCCAACCCGTCGTTCACAGGCAAGTACTACCAGATCCCGCCCATCGGCTTCGAACCGAAGCCGGTGCAAACACCCGTACCGGTATGGGTGGGTGGCAACACCGAAGCGGCCTACCGTCGGGCAGGCACTTACGGTCAAGGCTTTCATGCGGCTTTCGAACCAGCGGATGCGGTTGATCACGGGTGGCAACGTGTTCTCGCACACACGAGAGCTGCCGGACGTGATCCGCTGGCGATGACGTTGTCATTGCGCGTTTACCTAGATACGCAGGGCACCATGGAAAAATCGAAATCCATCTTCGGCAGCCGTGATCAGATGCTCGAACAGATCGCTATATGGCGCGCCATCGGGGTCAGTCACCTGATTCTCGATCCGGTTGCACGCGGGGGCGTTCCGGGGCGCCTGGATGCGCTTCTGGCGTTCGCACGTGACGTGATGCCGGCAGTCCCATCCGCATGAACGGGGGCGCAAACGTGGCGCTGCCCCTTTCAGGGCTCGTTATCCTCGACGTCTCAGGCAGTATCGCCACGGCCTACTGCGGCAAACTTTTTGCCGTGGGTGGCGCCGACGTCTGGGACGTGGAACCGGAAACCGGATTCGCGACGCGCCAGCTGGAACCCTTTGTTCAGGAAGAAAGCGCTCTGCATGCTTGGCTCTCAACCGGCAAACAGAGCATCGTCATCGACGCTGCGGATGCACGCTGGCAGGCTCTTTGTGCTGCTGCCGATCTTGTGCTGACTGACGGCCACCCTCGCCTGCCCGTCCCTGCAGGTATTTTCACACTCGATATCCGCTGGTTCGGTGCCGATGGTCCCTATACAGAGTTCCGCGGTTCGGATGCCGCTGCGTTTGCATTGGCCGGCATGTTGCGCGGTATCGGGCCGGTAGAAGGTCCGCCGATCATGCCCTCCGGCACGCAGGCGCAGATAAACGCAGGCGCAGTGGCCTACATCACCGGTCTTGGACATCTGATCGGTGTCGAACGCGGCATCACCGCACCCGATCACCTCGAAGTTTCGATACTGGAAGCAACCCTCTGTTTCACCGAAGTCGGCGCCATCAACGCGTTCAATGATCGTCACAGCGAACGTATGGGCATCAACCGTTTTCCGCCCACCTATCCGCTCGGCATCTATCGTTGCCACGACGGCTGGCTCGGAATCACAGCGCTGACACCCAGCCAGTGGCATACCCTCTGCAACCTGCTCGGCATGGATGACATCGCCCACAAGCCGGAATATCAAACGGCCCTTGGCCGCCTCGCAGATGCCCATCTGCTTGAACCACGGATTGTCGCGGCGCTCTCCGGAGTATCCGCCGAAGCGACGTTCTACGAAGGTCAACGCCGGCGTGTACCACTGGCCCGTGTGCCGACGATGGCGGAAATGCCCAACGTCGATCACTTCATCGCACGTGATGTGTTCATGCCGGTCGTGCTATCAAACGGCACCTGGCTGAACCTGCCGCTCATTCCATGTCGGCTGTACGGTTCATCCCTTCACCGGGAGATACGTGCAGCTGCACTCGATCAACACGGCAGCCTGCCGTCACGCCGCAGAGAGCGACCGTCAGGTACTCCGGGACTGCCCCTGAGTGGCATCCGCATCATTGATCTTTCCATGGGCTGGGCCGGCCCTCTAGCCGCGCGACACATGGCGGACCTCGGCGCCGATGTCATCAAGGTGGAAAGCTGTGAGCGTTTCGACTGGTGGCGCAGCTGGGAGGCAACACCGGAGTGGATCGCTGATCAGGGTGCTGAAAAAGCGACCTCCTTCAACATGGTCAATCGCAACAAGCGGGCCATCACCCTTGACCTTGAAGGTGATGACGGCCGTGCCTTGCTGCTCGAACTGGTCAAAGACGCACATCTGGTCGTTGAGAACTTCAGTGCCGGCGTTTTGCCACAACTCGGGCTCACCTACGACGTGCTGAAGTCCGTGAACCCGCAGATCGTACTGCTGTCCATGCCAGCCTTCGGCACGCGCGGTCCGTGGTCAGGCTTTCGCGCCTACGGCTCGACTGTCGAACACGCGTCGGGACTCCCGCATCTTAATGGTCGCCCACAGGATCCACCGACCATGATGCATGTGGCCTATGGAGATGCGGTAGGAGGTATCAACGGCGCGATCTGCTTGCTCACAGCGCTACGCCACCGGCTCGTGACTGGCAAAGGACAGTTCTGCGATCTGTCGCAGGTTGAGGGTTTATTGCCGTTGGCCATACATGGCATCCTCGAAGAAGCCGTACATCAGCGGCCGCTGGAACGGCTCGGCAATATGCACCAAGGCATGAGTCCGCACGGCGTGTATCGCTGCGCCGGCGCAGATGGCTGGATCGTGTTGCAAGTCACTGGCGAGTATCAGTGGTCAGCCCTGCGCAAGCTTGCAGCACCTCACCTCGATCGATTCGGTGATCTCGATGATCGACTGCGGCGCCGCTCCGAACTCGATGACGCGATCAACCGCTGGACTGCTGCGCAGGAACCGCTGGCACTCATGTTCATGCTGCAGACCGTCGGAATCACAGCCGCGCGGGTGAGCAGCGCGGAAAACGTGATGTTTGATCCACACCTCGAATCACGGGGTTTCTGGCAGTTCATGGAACGCGCCGTAGTCGGCATGCAACCGAATCCTTCCTCACCCTGGCGGCGGGTGAACGCTGACGGCACGACAACTCCGGAGATCATCCGTTCACCTGCACCGACGTTGGGCCAGCACAATGCGCTGATCCTGCAGGCTGAACTGAAGATGACGAGCGAGCGTTACGCAGACCTGCTGTCACGAGGCATCATCGGCCATACGCCTCGCATGCCAGGAACTATTCGAAGGTTCTGAAACTTAAAGCGAGTTGCACTCTACGGGCTGTCCAGCAAGCTTCTCAATCAAAGCGGGGTTCGCGTTTCTCGATGAATGCCCTGAACGCCTCGGCTGTGTGTTTGCTGCTGGCGATACGCATATGCCGTTCGGTTTCGAGCAGCAGAAAGTCGCGCAGCGTCATTGCCTCCGCCGCCACGTAGTGCGCCTTCATGGTGAGCAGTGCTGTTGGGGACTTGCGCAGAAGGTTGCCCACCAGCTGTTCCATATTCCCGGCAAACTCATCCGCTGACCACACCCGGGCGACAAATCCGGCAGCGAGTGCTTCTTCGGCGGAGAACTTTTCGCAAAAGAACGACCATTCCCGCGCCTTCGCCGCACCGACGAGGCGCGGCAGACTCCAGGGCACGCCCATGTCTCCAGCAACCGCCACATTGAGGAAGGCGGTGTTGAACATTGCACCTGTGCGCGCAACCCGTATGTCTGCCCCACAGGCCCACCCAAACCCGGCGCCCGCGCAGGCTCCGTTGACAGCGGCAATGGTGACCTGCGGCATGGTGTGAAGCAGAGCCGGCACCTGGAAATCTTCTGGCTGCAGTGCGACATCTACTTCCCGCTCATCGCTGCTGGTCATACTTTTCAGGTCGGCACCCGGGCAGAACGCGTCACCGGCGCCAGAGAGCAGCAAGACCCGCAGGCTGCTGTCGGCTGCGACCCGTCTGAGCGCCTCCCCGACCTCCCGGACCATGAGGTTGTTCATGCCATTGCGGCGTTCCGGCCGGTTAAGGATCAGCCGGGCAAGACCAGTGGCACATTCCAGTTTTATGGTGCTGAAGTTCGGCATGAACGTCGTGAAAGCCTGCTTTCTGGGTAGGGACACGATAGCCGGTTGTGTTTGACGCTTTTGTTGCAAATCGTTACTGTCGCGACCGACCAAGAAAGGAGAGATTATGAAGACCTCCTTTTTCGGCTGTCACACACGACCTACTGGAGGGATTTCAATGAAATCGACCAAACTCACCCGCGCGGTGAGCCTAGCTCTTGCGAGTTCGTTTGTTCTGCCCGTCACCGTGCCGGTGATCTACGCGGAAGAATCGGCAATTGAAGAAGTGCTGGTTACCGCCCGCCGCCGCGAAGAGACACTGCAGGACGTCCCAGTCACTGTGGCAGCGCTGACGGAAGAAGATCTGGACCGCTATCAGATCAACACCCTGACAGACGCTTCGCGTCTGGTACCGAACTTCTCCATTTTCCACGGCGGTTCCGGCAACGGTTCCAACATCATTCTGCGCGGTATCGGATCGAGCTCCATCTCCGCCGCGTTCGACCAGTCGGTCGCCATCAACGTGGACGGTGTAGTCGTCAACATCGGCCGGTTCATCCACAACGCCTACATGGACATGGGCCAGATCGAAGTGCTGAAGGGACCGCAGTCCCTCTACTTCGGTAAGAGCGCCACCGCCGGCGTGGTATCGATCACCACGAATGATCCCGGTCAGGAGTGGGAAGGCGAAGCGATGATCGGTTATGAAACCGAACACGACCAGGAATATTACGAAGCCGTGATTTCTGGTCCGATCACCGATACCCTCGGCATCCGCGGCGTGTTCGGCAAGACCAATTCCAACGAACTCTTCAAGAACCTCGTGCCAGGCGTGCAGCACCCGTACCGCGGTGAAGAGTCGACCAACGGCAGAGTAACACTGGTCTGGGAGCCGAATGACGTCTTCAAGTCGCGTCTCAAGTACGCGTACTCCGAGTACAACAACGATGGCGCCAACGGCCGGACCGAAGAATTCTGCCCCGAAGGCCGCGTGCAGCCGACTGCGATTCCCGCGGCTGGTTTCGTACTCGCACTGTTTCCCGGTATCGACGACTGCAAGCTCAATGGCAACACATCAATCAACGATCTGATCCCGCCGCTGCGCCGTGGCTTGCCGTACGGCGGTGACGACGGTGTGCCGTTCCTCGAGCAGGACACGCACTTCATCTCCTGGAAAAACGACTGGGACATCACTCCGACGCTGGCCCTCGAAGCGATTACCGGTTATGTCGACCTCGACCACCGGGAACTCGACATCTATGACTACAGTGCGGGCGTGTTTGGCGGACTGCACCGCAACACCTACGAGAGTATTTCCCAAGAACTGCGGCTGTCCTCGAATTTCGATGGTCCTCTGAACTTCCAGCTGGGCGCGTTCTACCAGGACGTCGAACAGACCTTTGAGGCCTACCAGTACGCATTCAACCTGGGTGCGATTTTCGGGCCTGATCCCGTGACTGGTAACCAGTACGACTACAACAAGAACCATTTCCTCGATACGAAGGTGTTCTCGTCCTACTTCGCGGGTTACTGGGATGTGATTCCTGAGGTGTTGCAGGTTACCGCCGGGGTTCGCTATACCGACGAGGAGAAAGACGGTTTCATCACCATCCCGTACATGCATGCAGCGGCGGCTCTGTTCGGCTTTGGCGCCCCGGCACTCGTTGAGGGTCTGACCTTCGACGACGACAACCTGTCACCTGAGGTCGCGGTGAACTGGTACATCACCCCTGACGTGAGTGTCTTCGGGTCCTACAAGGAAGGCTTCAAGTCCGGTGGTGTCGATAACAGCGCGCTGCCGACCAACTCCCTGGACCCGGCACAGAACCCGGATTTTCCGGACTTCCTCATCTATGACTCAGAAGAGGCATCAGGTTTCGAGTTTGGTGTGAAGGCGGATATGTTGGATGGCTCGCTGCGGGTCAACGCCTCAGTCTTCCAGTACAAGTATGACGGTCTGCAGGTGCAGCTCTTCAATTCGCAGACGATTCAATTCCAGACGTTTAACGCTTCCGAGCTGACGACCGAAGGGCTTGAAATGGACCTATTCTACGTCACCCCGATCGAAGGTTTGACGTTGCGCGGTGCGATCGCCTGGACCGACACCAGCTACACCAAGGACTTCATCAACGCCACGGGAGAGAACCTCAAAGGCCAGGACGGAGCGCTTTCCGCCGAAACCGCAGGCTCTGCCGGGTTGTCTTACGACTTCGCGCTGAGCGACGCCTGGAGAATGGATGTTTCCCTCGATGGTCGCTACAACGGCGGATATGCCTTCACGGCGACCAAGGATCCGCTGAAGCAGGAATCGTTCTGGCTGGTTGATGCGGCAATCCGCGCCTACTCAGCAGACGATCGTTACGAGCTCGCGCTGATCGGTCGCAATCTCACGGATGAAATCTACGCGCAGGGCGCAGGAGCACGTCCGGGAGCGTGCTTCCGCGCAAATCCAGCTGGCGGACCGTTCGCAACCTGTACACCGACGATCGCCAATAACCAGGATCAGGTTGTCACCACCTCCCTGGGTGTGGAATACGTCCTGCAGTTCCGCGTTCGGTTCTGATCGCGACGACCAACAAGAAACGCCACCTTCGGGTGGCGTTTTTTTTGCGCCACGGAAAGATATCGGCCTGACGGAATTGGCGGGAACCTGCCCTTCAACCGGCTTTGCGAGCCTGTGACAGGATCATCGGAATCTGCATACCAGCCAGTTGAAACAGTACGAGCGTTGGTTCGTCGACAGGTTGTCGCGCGCTCGAACGATCCGCATAAAGGATACCGATCGGCTTACTGCTCACGACGATTGGTATGCAGACGCACTCGCCAGCACAAAACCAGCCGAGGTTGGCAGCCACTGCGTCCTGATCACTGTTGTCATAAACCGCCGCCTTACCGGACTCGAATACCAACTGGAAAAAATCGTGCCTTGCCTCGAGTGCACGCCGGCTGCCTTCGAAGCCTGGCGGTCCATCACCCAATATGTATTTCGCCTGCATACTCTTGCGATCCGGAGATAACAGCGCGAAATACGTGCGATCAAAACCAGTGCCGTCATGAACCACGGATACCGCATAACGCATTAAAGCATCCAGCGGCGCGCCGGCTTCCACCGGGGTTGACAGTCGACCGAGCAGGTTGAGCAGACGTTCTGCTGCAGGAATATCTGCAGGCGACAGAGCCTCACTGTTTGTTTCTGCTGCCTCAACGCGCAACTCGGGTTCTGCCAACGGCAGTGCGGTATCCAGCGATGTGATGCCATAGCTGCGAGCGATCTTCAGGGCTGCCTCCAGATTGTCGCTGACACGTGATTCCACACGTTCGACGGGCACATTGAGATGTGCTGCCAACCTACGCATCACCGAGAGTACTTCCGCTGAATCCTTGCCATGCACTTCGATGACTTTGGCAATCTGGTGACCCAGAGCAATGTGTGACGAGCGACTCGAAACATCCACCTTTCCGTCGAGCGTTTCTTTGACGAGATCACCAAGACTCCAGTCCACTGCGAGCCGGCGGGAGAGTTCGCTCAGCGAAAAACCCAGCACCCTGCGTTCGGCCACCTCAAAACTCACGCCCTTCGCAACCAGCGCCTCCACCGCGGCACGTTCATCGGCATCCGTCGACCAGAATGCCATGTCGCCGATCTGATACAGCAACGCAGCGACAAAGACCTCCTCAGGACACCGGTCACGACGCAGCACAGCAAATGATTTTGCCTGCGCTGCAGCATGGAACGCACGTGCCAGCCCCTGTGTCACTCGTGTGTGAGCGTTTCCACTCAGCACTTTTTCGATAAGCGCAAGCGAGAGGGCAAGCTCCTGGACCACATCGAAAACCAGCATGATCACTGCGGCGCTCATAGTTTCAACCGGCCGGTGCTGCGGATTAAAAATCGCGCTGTTTGCGATTCGTAACAACCTTGCGGTCATCGACGCGTCCTGGCTAACGACCGCTGACAGATCACGCGCCGAGGCCTCTTCATCTGCTGAAACAGACGAGACCTCCCTTACAGTGCGGGAAAACACCGGTGTCCCTTCGGCGCTCAGCCTGATGCTCCACGCCTCCAGGGGCGAAAGCCTGTCATCTGTCATTACGGAAGGGCCGGACTTGTCCATTCTGTAAGTGTAGACAACGGAATTCTGCTCGCCGGCAGCGCAGTCGGCGCCACCCGGTCTGCTGCCTGACGACGCGCTGTCCTGTCGCGTCTGTTAAACTCGCCGCGATTCAACCCGAGGGGAGCGGCAATGAAATTCACCTGGTTCAATCTCATGCCCTGGCCACATCTGCCGGACAATTTCCGTCAGGAATACCGATCAGTCTGGGTCGACATCCCGACGAGCCTCTACGACCCGGTGAAGGGTCACGAGCTGTATAACGTCTACCTCGATGAACTCGAATACGCCGAATCCCTCGGTTACGACGGCATCGGTGTCAACGAACATCATGCCAATGCCTACGGGTTGATGCCTTCGCCAAACATCATGGCGGCCTCCCTCGCCAGGCGCACGTCCAAGTCGGCGCTTGTTGTGCTGGGTAACTCCATCGCGCTCTACAACCCGCCGATCCGCGTGGCAGAAGAGTTTGCGATGCTCGATGTGATTTCAGGCGGACGTCTTGTCGCCGGCTTTCCGGTAGGCACTTCCATGGACACGAACTACGCCTACGGCCAGGTTCCCGGGCTTACCCGTGAAAAGTACGCGGAGGCTCACGAGCTCATCCGTCGCGCCTGGCGAGAAGACGAGCCGTTCGCATTCAATGGTCGCTATACCAAACTGCGTTACGCCAACTGCTGGCCAAAGCCGATCCAGAGCCCACCACCGATCTTCATCCCTGGCGGTGGCTCACTCGAAACCTACGACTTCTGCCTCGAGAACGACTACGTGTACTGTTACCTGAGCTACTCCGGCTACAAGCGCGCGAAGCAGCTAATGGATGGTTATTGGCAACGTGTACAGGAAGCCGGCAAGGACATGAGCCCGTATCGGGCCGGGTTCGCGCAGACCATCGTCGTTGCTGAAAGCGATAAGGAAGCCGAGCGGGACTACCGCCAGCACGTGGACTACTTCTACAACCGTTGTCTACACGTCTATCCCGGCTTTGCCGATGCACCGGGTTACCGCACCATCAAAACACTCAAGGCCAACGTCACATCACAGATGACCCGCGCAGCAGTCGGAGATGTGTCCAGCATGAGCTGGGACCAATTGGTCAACGATGGTTACGTCATCGCCGGCTCACCGGATACGGTGGTTGAAAAAATGAAGGAGATGATCACCGGGCTGCGTGTCGGCAACATCTTCTGTCTGATCCATGTTGGTGACATGCCGAAAGAGAAATGCCTGCGTTCGACCAAACTGTTCGCTGAAGACGTGATGCCGCGCTTGCGAAAAATGTGGCCTGAATACGCGAACGATGACCGCTTCTGGATCCATCCGGTGAACCACGCTGCGCGCAGCGGTGTGGCTGCGGTAGCGGGGGCCTGATTCATGACAGAGAAGATCCTGAACCTCACCGCAGGTCCTGGTGCTGCCTACGAGATCGACGTGCATCAGAGCGGCAGTGGTCCTGACCTTCTTTTTCTGCATGGCGCGGGAGGTCTCTTTGCCGATGATCCGTTCCTTGCTGCGTTGTCGCGACATTTCCGCGTGCACGCGCCACGGCTTCCGGGCTACGGCCGATCGAGTGGAGATACGCACCTGCGTGACATGATTGATTTCACGCTGCTCGGCTGGGATATCGCTGACGCGCTTGAACTGCACAAACCGCTTCTGGTCGGACACAGCATGGGCGGCATGATCGCTGCGGAGATGGCGGCCATCGCACCGGATCGGGTTGAGCGGCTGGCACTGCTCTGTCCGGCCGGCCTGTGGATGGATTCCCATCCGGTCACGGATATCTTCGCTGCCCTACCCTTTGAGTTTCCGTCGCTGCTGCTGCACGACCCGGTCAAACATGGTGCGTTGCTGTCGGCAGGTGGCGATTTCGATGACGCGGAATTCCTCACCGGATTTCTGGTGGAAAACTCGCGGCGGCTCACCACTGCAGGGAAACTCCTGTTCCCGGTACCCGATCGGGGCCTCGGATCCCGGCTCTACCGGGTGAAGGCGCGCACTCAGGTGCTCTGGGGTAACTCGGACAAACTGATTGACCCGGCCTATGCGGCAGAGTTCACCCGTTTGATGCCGAATGCCCAGTCGATCCTGATCGATGCCGCAGGCCACATGCTGCCTTATGAACAGACCGAAAAGGTCATCAACGCCCTGATCGGATTGCACAACTGACATCTTCATCACAATGAGCGTGCCGGTTTCCCATAACAGTCCGGTCCCTTCCACCACCGCAGAACTCGGCGCCTTGTTTCGGCTCGGTTGGCCCATGATCGCCACCCAGCTCTTCGTCATGACGACCGGTTTTCTCGATACCGCGATGGCCGGCAACTACGGTTCAACCGATCTCGCTGGCGTCGCCATGGCTGGCAACCTGATGTGGCCATTCTTCATGCTCACCACCGGCATCACGATGGCACTGACACCCATCGTTGCGCAGCTCCGGGGTTCCAGATCCATCCACGCCGCAGGAGAGCGGATTCGTCAGGGGCTTTGGGTGGTCATCCCGAGCTCGGTCATCATGATCACCATCCTCTGGAATAGCCGGCTGGTTTTCGAAGCCTCCGGCATCGACCCGGCAGTGACCCG
>VGVE01000043.1 GCA_016874135.1 Gammaproteobacteria bacterium
GGTGAACAGTTCAGGCCGCGCCGGGTCGAGCCCTTCGAGCCCAACCGACGCGGGGTCTTCATGAATCCACGCTACCGCTTCCGCCACTGCTTTACCCCTATTTTTGTGGGCTCACGAAATACTGTCTGGCGCGAAGGGTTTTGCCTACGCGTCCGCAACAATCAGAACTGGAATTCCGGAACGTTGACCCGGAGTCCGTCGAGAAAATTCGTCACCGGGATCTGGCACGACAGACGCGAAGTCGGCGTGCGTTCCGGATTGAGGTCAAGCATCGCTTCCTCATTGGTGTTGGGTGCACCGGTCTTGGCAAACCATGCCTCATCCACCATCACGTGACAGGTCGCGCAGGAACACTCGCCGCCGCAGTCGGCGTCGATGCCGGGCACGCCGTTGTCCACGGCAGCATTCATGACGGTGGCTCCCACAGGCGCATCGACCACGTGCTCCTGGCCGTTGTGGGAAACGTAGATGATCTTGGGCATGGAACGTCCTTGGGCTATGGAACAAAAGGCGCCCGCAAGTTACTCAATCCGCTCTGAAAGCTCAATTCCGGGAATACCCCGAGCGAACCCTTCTTTCACGCAACCCGGCGACGACGGTCAGGCAGCCCTCGCCTCCGGTCTTGCGTATCAAAAAGCCGATCCGGCAGACCGTGATCAGTATCACGGCGCATGTCTCGGCGCCGGTCGGGAAGATGCTCATATCGGCAGCGACAGGTCGTTCGCCGCGTACATTCCGGAAGAGGCAAGGTGGGTGCCTCGTTCGGAAAAAACACGTGGTTGTGGCGATCACGCACCGCCGGGCAGGCCTGGCGACGATGAACGACAAATAGGAACACCGAGAGGGTTCGGGGAAATTACAGAACAAAGGTTCCTCTATCATGCGGCGGAATAGATCGAGCACCGGGTCCCCCGAAGAATGTTCTTTTTCTGAGCACCCCGCCCTTCATAGTCCGCGAAAAAGCGTCGGTACACCCGTTGATGGACCCAAGTGATGCGGATTTTTGAGGTTTTTGCCATGCCAGCGCTTCGCCGGCAGCATCCGCAACCACTCCGGAGCGCTCGAATTGCTGAGCAAGTCCTCGACCGAGGCGCGGGATCGCTCTACATTTCCCTTATCACCATTCAATGATCGAAACCGGATCAGCGACCCGCCCCAACCGCTGAACCTTCAGCCGACCGACAACCTGCCAGAAACGAGGACATTCATGAGCACCACCGCTCCCGAAGCCGCCCGCCCTCTAAACCGCGCCGAGCTGTTCAAGACATCCAACGCGGAATTGCAGGCGCGTTGGCCAATCGATGTGAACCAGGATCCGTGGGAGATTCCTCTGGATCAGTTCAATCCCGGGCACCCGGATCTCTTTGAGCACCGCAAAGAGCTCGCCTACTTCGAACGCCTGCGGCGTGAAGATCCGGTGCACTACACCGAGACCAGCCAGTTCGGACCTTACTGGTCAGTCACGAAGTACCACGACATCATGTATGTAGACAGTCACCACGAACTGTTCTCGTCAGACAGCCGCAAAGGTGGCATCAGCCTCGGCGGTATCGCCGATCCCGATCCGGATCCGAACTTCGCGCTGCCGATGTTCATCCAGGAAGACCAGCCCAAACACGATCAGCAGCGCAAGGTCGTCGCGCCGGCGTTCACACCCCGCAACGTCATGGCGTTTGAACCGCTGATCCGCGAACGTGCCTGCCGGATTCTCGACAACCTGCCACGGGGTGAAACCTTCAACTGGGTGCAGGAAGTTTCAGTGGAACTCACCGGGCAGATGCTGGCGACGCTCTTTGATGTGCCGCAGGACGACCGCAGCAAGCTGATCTACTGGTCTGACTCGGTATCGAATCTCGCCAATCCGGAGTATTTCCCCACCGTCGAAGAAGGTTTCAAGGTGCTGTGGGAGTGTTTCGGCTATTTCAACAACGTCTGGCAGGAACGGATCAAACGTAATCAGCCCGGCAGCGATCTCATTTCCATGCTGGCGATGGGTGAATCGACGAAGAACATGCCGCCAAACGAGTTCCTCGGCAACATGCTGCTCCTGATCGTCGGAGGCAACGACACCACACGTAACTCCATCACGGGCGGAGTTCTCGCCCTCAATCAGAATCCGGATCAGTACGCGAAGCTCACGGCTGATCCGTCGCTGGTCGCGTCGATGGCGCCAGAGATCATCCGTTGGCAGTCACCCGTGGCCCATATGGCGCGAACGGCGCTGGTGGATACGGAACTCGGTGGCAAGAAATTCCGCGAAGGTGACCGGGTGGCGATGTGGTATGTCTCCGGTAACCGCGACGAATCCGTCATCAAGCACGCCGACCGCTTCATCATCGATCGCCCCAACCCCCGCCAACACCTCTCGTTCGGCTTTGGCATTCACCGCTGCATCGGCAATCGCCTCGGCGAAATGCAGCTGCGCGTGATTTGGGAAGAGATCCTGAAGCGGTTCAAAAAGGTGGAAGTGGTCGGTGAGCCGCGTTACCTGAAGTCAAACTTCATTCGCGGCATCCGCGAACTGCCGGTTCGGGTCAGCTGAGGGTTTTGATGATCAGCGGCAGCGTTTCAGTACGCTGCCGTTGTCACAAGCGGTTCAGAACTTAAGCACCTTCGCCGCGTTCTCGCGCAGGAACTTGGGCCATACCGCCGGCTTGAACGGCACAGTGGGCATGTCGCCCATGATGCGTTCGAGTGAGAGACCCATCGGAAAATAGCCCGCATAGATGATCTTGTCCGCGCCGCGGCTGTTGGCGTAATCGATGATCGCCTTTGGGTAATGCTTCGGGGCGAACGCTGAAGTTGAATAGTAGAGATTCGGCCACTTCAGCATGAGCTTCACCGCCAGATCTTCCCAAGGTTCACAGCCGTGGCGGGTGACAAACACGAGTTCCGGGAAGTCATACATCACGTTGTCGATGCGGGCGACTTCCTGCGGCCACATGGGCAGGCGCGGCCCGGGCACCCCGGCGCAGGAAAAGATCGGCACATCCAGTTCCACGCACTTGGCATAGATCGGATACATCCTGCGGTCATCGATGGCGACCTGGGGATTGAAGCCCGCGTTGAATGCATGGAACGCCTTCACACCATACGTTTCGTATTGCCGTACCATGTCGCGGATGCCTTCCATGCCGCGGTTGGGGTCACAGGCCCCACTCGGAATGAAACGATCCGGATGTTCCTTGAGTGCCCGGTCAGACACCTCATTGCCGCAGCCGATCATGCCGCGGTCAATCCCGTGCTTGTCCATCTCGCGAAGGGTCAGGTCGATGGGATTGCCGGCTGCGCCATACAGCTCCTTTGGCACCTGCCTGAACATATATTCGACGGGAAACTCGAAGTCTGTTGACCCATCTTTCAGCTGGGCGCGGATGAAGTCATACATTTTGAAATCGGATGCGGGGAATCCGATCATCGTGTCGATCACCCCGATGCCGGTGGGCATGCTCATTGAGCGGCTCTCGCGTGCAGGGCCTGCTGGAAGAGATAACAGGTGGAATCACGGGGAATGTCTTCGCGTGACAACGGTGTATTCACCTGCGCCGGCTTCGGACCGAACTGACGCGCGAGTGGCAGCAGTTTATCCAGGTCAAACCGGTAGAGTTCCGCTGCGTTCAAGCCGAGCACCTTCCGCCGCACCTCATCCGATAGACCGCTGAAGGTCAGGCGCAGGGATTCGAGATTGTAGGGGAACGTACCTTCATAGTGCGGATAGTCATTACCCCACAGCACCTTGTCGGTGCCGATACGTTCGATGCCGTTGAGGTCAGCAAGGCTCGGGAACGATGCACCATAGAAGCAGTTGCGTTTGGCGTAAAACGATGGCGGTTCCTTCAGCACCCATGCCATGTCCTTGTAGTTCATCTCACCGATGGAACCCGCCTTGATGCCGTAGTGGATGCGATCCAGGTTGGCCAGCATGTCCGGCACCCACGAACAGCCGGACTCGGTCAGGATGTACTTGAGACGCGGGAACTTTTCAAAGGCGCCACTCATGAGCAGATGGCGATAACCCGCCTGGCAGTAGAACGTCACCTCCGAAATCCACAATGCTTCCGCCACCGGCCCTGATCCGTAATCCGGCGAGCCCTGCCCCGAGTGCTGGTTCATCACCAGATCGTGATCCTGGATCGCCGCCAATACCCGGTCCCAGGCGGGATCATAAAGGGGTTTGAGCCAACCGCAGTCGGGTGGAATCAGCGGCAACAACACCCCACCACGCAGCCCGGCTTTGGCAATGAACTCGATATCGCGGATCGCCTCATCCAAGTCGTTGGGGAGAATGAGACCCACACCCGCCCTGCGTACCGGATCTTCAGCGCAGAAGTCTGCGAGCCAGCGGTTGTGCGCACGAATGCCGGCATGACAGCGCTGGAAATCCTCGGGCTTGGGCGGCTGTGTAGTGACGATGCTCTTGCGAAAGAACGGTGGCACCGTGTTTGGAAACACCACTTCTCCGACCACACCCTGGCTGTTCTGGTCTGCAGTGCGAATGCCGAGGTCCCAGTTCTTCATCTTTTTGGAGCCGTAGTGCTCCTGTGCCGGGTTGCGGTATCTGCCCCGCCACTCGTCGAACACCGCTCGCATGTCCGGTTCCAGATACTCGCGGTACTGCGCGTGGCTGCCGCCGGCATGGGTGTCGGCGGTGATCAGGAGATAAGGTTCGGCACTCATCTTCCCAGCTCCTTCAACCAACCGCCCGAATGAGATCCATGGTTTCCTCAAGTGCAGCTGCGCGTTTGGCTGCAGGCACATCAATGCGCAGCGTCAGTCCCTGCACGCCCACCTCCTGGTACTTGCGCAGGCGCGCCTTGACCATCTCGGCGTTGCCGATGGCACCGAACTCCGTGACCATCGCATCGGGCACACGCTTCGCTGCTTCATCCCGCTTGCCCGCTTTCCAGAGTTGCTGGATCGCGATGGCGTCATCGGTGAACCCTGCACGCTTGAACGCATCGTTGTAGAAATTCGTCTTAGCGCTGCCCATGGCGCCCATCTGAAAGGCAACACCTGATCGTCTCTGTTCGATCATCTCTTCGACGTTGTCGCCGATGGCAACGGTGCATGACACGTTGAGGAAGATATCAGCCATGTTGCGGCCCGCCTGCTGCACGCCTTTGCGAATGTGGGCAAGGTGGGCTTCCGGATGATCGGGAGAAAAGGAGGTACCCAGCCAGCCATCAGCTGCAGCCCCCGTGTATTCCAGCGCTTTCGGCGCCAGAGTTGCGAGATAGATTGGAATGGGTGCCGGGGGATGATCGAGGCGCAGCGGTTTGCCTTCGCCCCCTTTACGCGGCAACACGTTGTGTTTGCCGTCATAGATGAGCTTTTCGCCCTTGAATGCAAGGCGCAGGATTTCGACAGTCTCGCGCATGCGAGTCAGCGGTTCGGCGTAGGAAATACCATGCAGCCCTTCGACCACCTGCGGGCCACTGGCACCGAGCCCCAGGATGAAACGGCCTTCGGAAAGATCGTGCATGGAGAGCGCCGTCATGGCCGTCATCGACGGCGTGCGCGCACTGATCTGCATGATGCCGGTGCCGAGTTTGATCCGCGTGGTCAGCCCGGCCATGAGTGCGAGTGAGGTCACCGCATCGGATCCCCAGGCTTCCGCCGACCAGATGCTGTCGACGCCAAGGCGTTCCGCTTCCTGGACGAGGTCGATGAGGTGACGGGCGTTGGAGCGGGCATAGCCGCCCACGGCAATGGATGCTTTAAGCATGATATTCTCCCCTCTCTTTTTTGGAACCGTATCTGGAACCGGATCGCGTAGGCACAGGATAGCGGGCCACCTCGGTGTTGTGCCATTCCCGGTGGAGTGCCGGTTGCGCCTGCTACAGGCCGGTCGCGTCGCTGCTATCATCCCCGCATGCGAAATCTTCCTCCCGGCTTCACCATCGGCCACGCTACGCAGACTGCGCTCAACACTGGCGTGACGGTGATCCTCCCGGAACAGTTCGCCACCGCGGGCGTGCACGTCATGGGCGGCGCACCGGGAACGCGTGAAACCGATCTGCTGTCACCTTCCCAGATCGTCTCGACCATCGATGCGCTGACGTTTTCTGGCGGCTCCGCATTCGGGCTTGATGCCGCGAGCGGAGTGCAAGCGTGGCTGCGTGAACACGGCCGCGGTTATCCCGTCGTTCCCCATCGTGTGCCCATCGTGCCCGCAGCCATCATCTTTGACTTGCGCACGGGCCGACTTAAGGACTGGGGACGTTACCCGCCCTACCGCGAACTTGGCTTCGAAGCGTGTGACAAGGCGACAGACACACCGGCACTCGGCCAGATCGGCGCCGGGCGAGGTGCCAGCACGGTAACCGGAGCGGGTGGTTTTGGACTTGCCAGTATGACACTCGAAGGTGGCATCACCGCCACTGCTGCCGTGGTGTGTAACGCCGCCGGTTCTACCCACGTGGGGAATACGCCACACTTCTGGGCCGCACCGTTTGAAACCGGATCCGAGTTTGGAGGTCGGGGCTATCCGCACCCGTGGCCCGCAGATGCAAGGCGAGTGCGCACCAAGGCGGGCTTCCGGGAAATGGAGAACACCACCCTCGCCGCCGTGCTCACGGATGCAGTACTCACCAGCGCTGAAGCGGAACGGATTGCCATGGTTGCCCACGACGGCTTTGCACGCGCCATTTATCCGGTACACACCCCGGCAGATGGCGACATCGTCTTCACCCTCGCAAATGGCCGCGCCGGCAAACCGCCAGCAGACCTGATGTTGTTCGGTGTCGCCGCGGCCAACGTGGTCGCCCGCGCCATTGCAGTTGCGGTCTTCAGCGCAGAACAACAACAAAAGGAACAGCAAGAGGAACAGCAAGAGGAACAGCAAGGGGAGCAACGGAACGCATGAATCCCGATCTGCTGCGCGAACGAATAGCCTCGAAACGCGACGAGCTGATCGAGCTCACCCGCGACCTGGTGCGCATCCCGACAGTCAATCCACCCGGTGAAGCCTACATCCCCTGCGCGGAATTGTTGGGTCAGCGGCTGCGTTCACGGGGTTTCGACGTGAAATATCTGCGCGCCATAGGTACGCCCGGTGATTCCGACCGCTATCCGCGCATGAATGTGGTGGCGAAACACAAGGGCAAACAACCCGGCAAGACGGTCCACTTCAACGGCCACATCGATGTGGTGGAAGCCGGCTCTGGCTGGAGCTTCGATCCGTTCGCTGCAACCGTGAAAAACGGCCGGATCTACGGCCGCGGTACGGCTGATATGAAAGGCGGTATCGCCGCAGCGGTCATCGCCACGGAATCCCTGCTCGAACTTGAACCTGATCTGCCGGGGACACTCGAGTTCTCCGGCACCGTGGATGAAGAGTCCGGCGGTTACGGCGGTGTCGCCTGGTTGTGTGAGCAGGGTTACCTCAGCCGCGACACCGTCGACCATGTGATCATCCCTGAACCACTCAACAAGGATCGTGTCTGCCTCGGTCAACGGGGTGTGTGGTGGGCAGAAATTGAAACCAAGGGTCGGATCGCGCACGGATCGATGCCCTTCCTGGGCGACAGCGCCATACGCCATATGGGAGCAATGCTCGAAGCTTTTGAGTCTTCGCTCTATCCACATCTCGCTACAAAAAAGACGGCCATGCCGGTGGTTCCGGAGGGTGCCCGCCAGTCGACTCTCAACATCAACTCGCTGCATGGCGGTCAATATGAAGGACACGACGGTTTGCCGGCGCCGGTGGTCGCGGATTCGTGCCGCATGATCATCGACCGCCGTTTTCTGATCGAAGAGCCGCTTGATGTGGTGAAAGCCGAAGTCCGGAACCTTCTGGACGAGCTGACAGAATCACGCAGGGGCTTTCGCTACAGCCTGCGTGATCTCTTCGAAGTCCATCCGACCCTAACGGATCGTTCGGCACCGGTCGCGCGTAAAGTTGCAGAGGCAATCCGTACCGTGCTCGGTCGTGACCCGGACTTTGTCGTATCCCCGGGTACCTACGACCAGAAGCACATTGACCGTATCGGCCGCCTGCACAACTGCATCGCCTATGGCCCCGGTATTCTCGATCTGGCTCATACCCCGGATGAATATGTGGGCATCGATGATCTGGTGGCTTCGGCGCAAGTGATGGCACTCGCCACCTGGCAACTGGTACACGGTCATGAATAACCCCAACGCTTTACGGCTTGCCGGCAAAACCGCCATCGTCACTGGTGCGGCATCCGGCTTCGGCGCGGGGATTGCGAGAAAGTTTGTCGCTGAAGGCGCGAAGGTCTGGATCGTGGATATCGACGCCACTCGCGGCGAGATCATGGCGCAGGCCTTGAGCATGCCGTTCGCGCGTCTCGACATCTGTGACTGGGCGGCAGTACGCAACTTCGCCGGGCTGATGGAGCACGTCGACATCCTCGTCAACAACGCCGGTGTTGGTCATACCCCAGCCGCCGCGGAAGACGTGGAGGCCGATACCTTCGACCGCGTGGCGAACGTCAACATGCGGGGCATCTATCACCTCTGCCGCGCGTTCATTCCGAAAATGAAAGCTGCACGCAAAGGCGCCATCGTCAACATCGCCTCCACCGCGGGTGTACGCCCACGGGGCGGCCTCACCTGGTACAACGCCTCCAAGGGATGGGTGATTACCGCCACCAAATCCCTGGCCGCGGAACTCGCACCGTTCAACATCCGCGTCAACGCCATCAACCCGGTGGCCGGTGATACCCCTCTGCTCACCACATTCATGGGTGGTGATTCAGAAGAGCTGCGCGCGAAGTTTCTCGGCACGATTCCCCTTGGCCGTTTCTGTTCTCCTGAAGATGTCGGTGGAGCTGCGTGTTATCTCGCCAGCGACGAGGCGGCGATGGTCACCGGCGTCGCGATAGAAGTGGATGGCGGGCGCGTCTTGTGACGAACCCACAATCCACACGCGGCTGATCGGAGCTACTCACGGGCCCTCTTGCTATGAACCTCACGGAACTGAAGTCTGCCGCCGATCTTGTGTATCGGTTCATGCAGCCGACGCCACAGTACAACTGGCCATTGTTGTCGACGGCACTTGGCGTTGAAACCTTCGTCAAACACGAAAACCACACACCGACCGGCGCATTCAAGGTGCGTGGCGGCTCGGTCTATCTCGACCACCTCGCGAAACGCAGCGATCGTCCGGCACGTCTCATCACTGCAACCCGCGGTAACCACGGTCAGAGCATTCCGTTCGCTGAACGAAGCTTCGGCATTCCGGTGACGGTACTCGTGCCCGAAGGCAACAGTTCAGACAAGAATGCCGCCATGCGTGCCTCGGGAGCCGACCTCGAAGTCTTCGGCGCGGACTTCGACATGGCGCGACTCGAAGCGGAGAGACGCGCGCACCTTGGCCTCGGCGAAATCGTGCCGTCGTTCCATGATCACCTCATCCTCGGTGTCGGCACGTATGCGTATGAGCTCTTCACCGCCGTGCAGGACCTCGATGCGGTTTACGTGCCCATCGGCATGGGCTCCGGCATCTGTGCACTGATGCGGGTTCGTGATCTGCTCGGACTCCCCACCCGCATCATCGGCGTGGTTTCGACTGCCGCGGACGCCATGGCCCGTGCCTTCCAGAGCGGCCAGCCGGAACCCACGGCGACGGCGCGAACAGTCGCTGACGGCATCGCCACACGCATGCCGAATCCTCTCGCGCTGAATGAAATCCGCGCCGGGGCGCATCACATCGTCACGGTTACCGATGATGAGATCGCCGAAGCCATGCGTTGCCTCTTCCGCACCACCCATCAGGTGGCGGAAGGCGCCGGGGCTGCGGCCTGCGCAGCGCTAATGCAAGAGCGCGCCCTCTGGCAAGGCAAGAAGGTCGGCATCGTGATGACCGGCGGCAATATCGATCCCGAGGTGTTTGCGACGGTGCTGAGTGGTTCGACTCCGCGGATCTAAGCCGGACCATCCACGAATTCCGTCCATGGCTGGACCGGATCGCGACTGCTCGGCATCATTGTGGACCTGAAGAAGGGCCAACTGGGGAGCGCATGTCAGGCAGTCTGAGAGACCAGCTCATCAAGGCGGGCCTCGCCACCGCCGATCAGGCCCGAAAGGCCCAGAAGCAGGTCAAAGCCGAAAAGCAGGCCCAGGGCAAGCAGGCCAATCGCACCAACGCCCAGTCCACCGTACAGGCGAAGGCGCGTGCCGAGGCCGAGCGCAAGGCAGCGGAAAAAGCCGAGAAGGACCGAGAGCTTGCCCGGATTGCCAACGAAAAAGTGGCCAACAAGGCGCGCAACGCCGAGATCCGCCAGCTGGTCGCGCAGCACGACATGCGAACGAAAGAACAACACGAGGATGACGTCGCGTATAACTTCGTGCACCACCAGAAGGTCAAACGCATCTGGGTCACCAAAGAGCACCAGGCGCAACTTGCCGCGGGTCACCTGATCATCATCAGCACCGATGGCCGCTTTCATCTCGTCAAACCCGAGGTGGCGGAACAGATCCGGGCGCGTGATCCTCGACGGGTGATTGAACCGGTGAAGGACAAGAAACCGGAGCCCGGCTCGGACGATGGGCACTACGCCAAGTTTGCGGTGCCGGACGATCTCGACTGGTAACTGCCTACCGACCCATTCCATTCAGACATCACAACCACGGGGAATCCTATGACCGACCACCTTCTAGAAGATTTCTCTGACGGCATCCTTACGCTGACGATGAACCGGCCGGAAGCACGCAACGCGATGAGCGGCGAGATGATGGCTGCCCTCGACGTTTCGGTACGCCGCGCCGCACTCGATTCGGAGATCCGCTGTGTGGTGCTTACCGGTGCGGGCAATGCGTTCTGTGCTGGCGGCGACGTAAAGGGTCAGGCACAGGCTGCAGCTGATCGCTCCAAAGGCTCCTCAGGCGTGAACATCGAAGCACGGATTCATGGCCTGCGTTCCGGCATGGATGTGTCCCGTTTGTTGCACGAAATGCCGAAACCGACCATCGCAGTTATTCCCGGGCCTGCTGCCGGTGCGGGCCTGTCTCTTGCCCTCGCCTGCGACATCCGCCTGTGTGCAGCCGAAGCGAAGCTCACCACCGCTTTCGCCAAGGTGGGTGCATCCGGCGACTACGGCGGTTCCTGGTTCCTGCCACGCCTGATCGGCGCTGCCAAAGCACGCGAGCTGTATTTCACATCGGATGTGCTGAGTGGCAACGATGCCCTGGCTCTTGGCATGGTCAATCACGTGTGGCCGGCAGCAGAACTGGCGGAACGTGCCCGCGCATTCGCGGTGAAACTCGCGAACATGCCGACTGCCGCCATTGGCTATATGAAGAAGAACCTCAACGCGTCGGACGAAACTTCTCTGTCGCAGGTGTTCGACCTCGAAGCCGAACACATGGTGCGCACTATGCTGACGGAAGATCATGCCAATGCGGCGAAGGCGTTTGTGGAAAAGCGCACACCTGTGTTCAAGGGGCGCTGAGGAGGCCGATACCATGCATACCGTGAGTCCACGCCGATCCATCCTCGTCGTGCTGCTGATGGCCAGTTCCGCGGTTTGGCCCGCCACAGCCTCTGCCGATTTTGCTTCAGATTCGATAAACGCCCTCGACCAGAACAAAGACGGAACAGTAAACGCGGATGAATATGTCAGCTGGCAATTAGGCAACATGGCCCGCCACGACACCGATGATGTGCCAGGCCTGAGTACCGAAGAATTCTCGCGCTCGCTCGATGAGCGTGGCCGCGAGAATGCGGCGCTGGCCTTCAACAACATCGACGTCAACAAAGATGGCGTGCTCGAAGGAATGGAGTACGGCGGCTATCACCGCTGGGTATTCACTCATGCGCTGGACACCAACAGCGACAGTCAGTGGACGGACGCTGAGTACCGGGACTTTCTCGCTGCCAACCCTGGGCTCGGTGCCCAGCGGCTCGCGGAATCCATCATCGCGCGGCTCGACACCCGGGATCGGAACGGCTCCGTGAGTCTGCGGGAATATCTCGACGCGCAGGCGCCGAAATTCCTGCAATTCGATGCCAGCGGCAACGGTTCCTTGTCGCGGTCCGAATTCAAGGCGTCGCTCGACGGCAATGCACGCCGGAGTGCCGCCGGGAGCTTCAAGACGTTCGACTTTGATAGTGATCGCAAGCTCAATCGTCAGGAGTTTTTCGACTACCACGGGTTCATCTTTCTTAAGGTCCTGGACCGCAATTCTGATGGTCAGTGGAGTGCAGAAGAAGCCCGGAGTCTTTTCGACTGAATCTCGCGACTTGCAGGATCCTGATTCCGTGCTTTATTGCCAGCATGGCCTGCGGAGAAAAAGCCCGAATGGAAACGTCAGGAATTAACCTTTACTGTATCGATGATCGCCTGATTCCACTCCTCACCGAACTCGCCGAAACCGTAAGACGGCTCGCCGGCCGTCAGGATGCACTCGGCATACTCAAACCGTCAGGTTAAGGTGCGGTCGTCGTGGCGAGTGCCACCGCGGGTCGAGGCTGTGCGGATCTGGACGAATGGATTGGCCGATTGGTGAGTCGCTGGCTGCCGGACCGGGTTGCCCTCTGGCGGGACGGCGGGGATCACCCGGGCCATTTCGGACTGATCACGGCTAAACGACTGGAACTGCTGCGCAGTCTCATCGAGGCGATCAACAGCGGCATCTGGCAGCTAGATCAGGAACTCGAACGTGAACACCTGAAGCTCAAGCTGGTCGGCATTCCGCTCGACCGGCGCCAACTCGGTATGGTCAATTTCCTCATGGGTGAGTTTCCGAAACGCCTGACCTCAACCAAGTGGGCGCGGATTACGAAGTGTTCCGCGGATACGGCGCTGCGGGACATCACCGACCTCGTCTTCCAGGGCGTGCTCGTTCGGGATAGCGCAGGCGGACGGAGTACAACTTATTCCCTTGCGGATTGAACTCGGCGTTTCACCGGGATTTTCAATCACATCCACGGGGTAGCCACCTGCCTGCCTATTGCCTATAGTCGCGCCTCCCCTCGGCAAGCCATTCCGGTCCAGATGATTCTCGCGCTCGACGTCGGCAACTCGCAGATCTATTGCGGTGTCTTTGAGGACGACAAGCTCATCGTCCAGTTCCGCCGCGCCTCCACCAACAAGGCATCCTCCGATGAAATCGGCGTGTTCCTGCGGGCCGCGCTGCGGGAGAACGACATCGATCCGAAGCTCATCGATGAGGTGGTGTGCTGCTCGGTGGTACCCGACCTCAACTACTCCATCCGCGGCTGTTGCCAGAAGTATTTCAACGTCGACCCTCTGGTGCTGAGACCCGGCATCAAGACCGGCCTCAAGATCAAATACAAAGACCCGAAGGAAGTTGGCGCGGATCGTATCGCCGATGCCATGGGCGGTGTGCGCCTGTATCCGAACCGCAACCTCATCATCATCGACTTCGGCACCGCGACGACGGTGTGCGCGATTACCAAGGAGCGCGAGTTCCTTGGTGGCAATATCCTTCCCGGCGTTCGCCTTGCAATGGAAGCGCTGGAAGCAAAAACCGCGCAGCTGCCGACGGTTGAAATCAAACCTGTAAAGTACGCCTTCGGTCGTTCCACCGTAGAGAGCATTCAAAGCGGCCTCTACTGGAGCAACGTCGGCATGGTCAAAGAAATCACTTCCCGCATCACCGCGGATGTTTTTCAAGATGAAAAACCCCTGTTGATTGCGACCGGCGGGTTCTCACACCTTTTTGACCGGGAAGGACTGTTTGATGCCGTGGTCCCCGACCTGATTCTCGTAGGGCTGCTGGAAGCGTTGCGGTTAAACCGGCAAAGCGAAGAAGAAGAAAGCAAGAATCAACAGTGAAGCAGAACAGCAGCCGGAAACGGATGCGACAAGCGCTTCAGCACCGAACCCGCGCGGTTCGTTATTGAGTCATCCACACAAACCATCAAGCGGAGTAAGACCAGCATGCAAGACGTATTGATCGTAGACGCAGCGCGCAGCGCAGTTGGCCGGAAGAAGGGTTCACTCGGCTGGGTGCATCCCACCGACACACTCGGTCCGGTGATGATGCGGCTTCTTAAGCGCAACGGACTGAGCAGCGGCCAGGTCGACCAGGTGGTGGGCGGCTGCATCAACAAGCTTGGTGCCCAGGGCATGAACGTCACCCGCACCGCGTGGTTGTCCCAGGGCGGCGACGAAAAAACCCCGTGTATCACGATCGATTCGCAGTGTGGCAGCTCGCAGCAGGCCACCGGACTCGGCTACTCCATGATTCGTGCCGGCATGGCCGATGTGGTGATGGCCTGCGGCGTCGAAAACATGACCCGCTTGCCCATCGGTTCCGATTCTGTGGGCCTGCCCAAGGAATACGGCAAGGTGGTCTCGAAGAGCTACTTCGAACACTACGAGTTCACCAGCCAGTTCGAAGGCGCTGAGCGTGTCGCTGAGAAATATCAGATCACTCGCAAAGATGCGGATGCGTTCGGTCTGCAGTCACAACAACGTGCCGCCAAGGCCCAGGATGACGGTCGCTTCACGGCCCAGATCATTCCGCTCGAAGTTCCGGTGTTCGACGACAAAGGTGAAAAGACCGGCGCAACCAAGGTGTTCGAACGCGACGAGATCCCGCGCAATACCAGCCTAGAGGCACTGGCTGGACTTAAGCCCGTCGCCCGGGAAAACGGTGTACACACCGCAGGCCAGTCCTCGCAGATCGCTGACGGTGCCGCCGCGGTGCTGATGATGTCTGCGGCGAAGGCTAAAGAACTCGGGCTCACCCCGAAGGCGCGCATCGTCGACTCAGTGCTCGTCGGTTGCGACCCGGTGCTGATGCTCGAAGGTCCGATACCGGCAACCGAGAAACTCCTCGCCAACGCCGGTCTCAAAATCAATGACATCGACGTCTTCGAAGTCAACGAGGCTTTTGCTTCGGTCGTTCTGGGCTGGGCCAAGGCGGTTGGCGCTGACATGAATAAGGTGAACCCGAATGGCGGCGCGATCGCCCTGGGTCATCCGTTGGGCGCAACCGGCTGTTTCCTGATCACCAAGGCTGTCTATGAACTCGAACGCAGCGGTGGGCGCTACGGCCTCATCAGCATGTGTTGTGGTGGTGGCCTGGGTACCGGGACCCTGATCGAGCGGGTCTGACCACTCGATCCCCAGGGGGCGCTCATGTCCAACGCCCTCTGGCGCGCCTTCGCTTCATTCGTCGCGAAGCCCGCGGTGTCTGTTTTCATGATGAAGCTCGCGACGGCCATCGATGGCCCGCTGATGCGGGCCACTCAAGGCAAGTTGCGGCTGTCGTTCATCATCCCGGTGCTGCTCCTGAAAGTGCCGGGTCGAAAGACGGGATTGCTGCGCGAAGTGCCGCTGCTCTTTGTGCCCGATGGTGCCGACTGTCTTCTGGTGGCATCGAATGCGGGCCAAGGGCGGCTACCCAATTGGTATCTCAACCTGCGGGAGACCTCAACGGCCCGCATCGTAAGCAGCGCGGGTACCGCTGACGTTGACGTCCGTGAGCTTGACGGCGCCGAACGTGAAGCCGCGTGGATCAAGGCGATCGCGCTTTACCCGGGTTACGTGCGCTACCAGGCCCGCACGTCATACACGATACCGGTGATGCGGCTGTCGCCGCGCACCGGTTGACCTTATCTGTCTACTCTCCGCCCGACGCTCCCGAGTCCTTAGGGCCATCTGCCTTGGCCTTGTCGGCCTCGAGAATACGCGCACCACGCAACATGTTACCCATGGCGTAGTTCCCTTCGTGACAGGCGTACTCAAACACCCGGTCTTCGGTTTTCGGCCAGGGATACTCACCGCTCCACGGCGTGCTCCACACGGTCGGGTCTTCCACCGTGAAGCTGTAATTCAGCACGCCGTCATTCCCTTTGCGAAACCGTTCGCTGACCTTGAGGTTTTCGCTCGCCAGATAGAGCGCCGGGGTATCACGGAAGTTGGTCGTTTCCACCACCAGCGTATCACCTTCCCACCAGCCGATGGAATCACCGAGCCAGCTGCGCACGTCCTGCGGCAGATGACCGCTGTTCATGCGCACAATACGGGCATCGTGAATCATCTCCGAGAGAATCATCACGTGGGTGTCGGTTTGCACGATCCGGTGCAGGTTGTTGTAGAGCGCCGGCAGGATCGGTGGTCCCGCTGTGGAACTGAAGCCAAGCAGGCAGCGATCAGACAACGTGGTGGTTTCGGGGTTGTCCCAGGGGCCAGGGCCCGGATACCACCAGGCCTCACCTTCGTTTTCACGGAACATCGAGAAGAACTGCTGCGCCCGCGCCATGCCATTTGGCGTGAGTTGCGGCTGTCGCCCGTTGTTGGGTTCGTGAATGATCGAAGTGCGGAACTTGCCATCAACCAGCGCTGCAGTTTCGCCGTTGTCGATCCAGAATGTGTTGTAACCGCCAACATTGCCGGCCGCACCGGGTGAGCCATCGCCCCCTGCAGGTGGCGCACCACGATTGGGATCGCTGTCCTTTTGGCCTTCAGCCCGGGCAGCGGTCGCCATCGCTTCGATCTTCTTCGCTTCTTCCGGCGTCATGTAGAGCTTTTCGCCAAACACCTGCGGCCGCTGCAGCGGTGTCAGCGTCGCGATGTCGTAGGAGCCGGAGAAATCCGGTTTGGCCTGCGCAGCTGCGGAAACTACGATCGTGCAAAGCGCCAACAGAAACTGTGAGGGGAATGTCATCGGATGTTTCCTCATCGTGGCAATGGATTACGACGGAACTCGCCGTACATCAGCTCTTCAACGAATTCCACACACTTGAAGTCCATGAGCTGGGCGTCCGGCTCCATGCGCCGATAGAGTGGCATGGCGATGGTCCAGGGTTCGGTGAAAGTCGCAGGATCTTCGATCTTCGCTTCATACCAGAGGTGGTTTGGGCTCATTGGTGTGTAGCGTTCCGTCACTTTCAGCTGCTCGCTGTGGTGATTGCCGGAGCGGTCGAACCACGTATCCGCCAGCTGTCCGGTGACTTCCACAACGAGGGTATTGCCTTCCCACTTGCCAAAGGACTGACCCATCCAGGAATCCACTGGTGCTTCACCCGGATCGGTGAGCAGGATGTCGCGAACGGCGCCGGCGTACTGGTAGGCGATGAACACCGAGTTCGAGTTGTGGAAAATCTGGAACGGCTGCGGCATGTAAGTTGCCCGCGGCACACCCGGGAGGAAACACTTCACTTCCGGATCACGATTGGCCCAGTCCGCCTGGTTTTCCTGCTTCTTCTTCAGCGCCGCTTCCGTGTAGGGAATCTTGCCGCCACCGACGATGACGCCGTTGCCCGGCGGCACGGAAGCTGCCGCGCCCATGCGCAGCACTGACACTGCGGGCACAGGGCCTGCAGGTCCTTCACGCGTCTGTACACCGGCGCGAGCCATATGACGCTCTACGTCCCAGTTCGCCTCGTTCATCGCCTGCCAGATGCCATTGAGATCCGGCTGCTTCGTCCCTTTCAACCGGGGTGCTTTGTAGTCTGCGGCGGCGGCAGTCATTCCCGTGAACAACAGCGTCATCGCCAGAAACAAACGGACAAGAGCACGCGCACACCGTGCACTTCTCTGATTCATGTTCAACACCTCACACTTCCATCGGCTTGAGCAACCGCGGCCACTGCTCACGGGTCGCCTTCATCGCTGCATCCACTTCATCCACCGTCCACGGGGCTGCCTTGGGATTGTGTTCGCCGATGACCAGAACCTGCCATGACAGTAGCGAGATACGATTGCCGCCCACACAGAACTGCCGGCCATTCACGTCTTTTGCTTCGTCGGTGCACAGCCACACCACCACGGGTGAAACCTTGTCTGGTGCGAACCGTTCTGCCTGGCCTTCCTGCATGATGTCTTCTGTCATGCGTGAAAACGCGGCAGGCGCCAGGGTGTTCACGGTGATACCGGCTTTCATGCCTTCAAGTGCCAGCACCCGGGTGAACCCCGCGATCCCGGCCTTGGCCGCGCCATAGTTGGCTTGCCCGAAGTTGCCAATCAAACCGGACGTCGAGCTGGTATTGATCACCCGCCCACCCTGACCCTGGGCCAGCATCTGGTCCCACGCAGCACGGGTGACGAGATACGTTCCCCGCAGGTGCACGTTGATCACCGCGTCCCATTCTTCATGGGTCATTTTCTTGAAGGTGCGATCGCGCAGGATGCCGGCGTTGTTGATCAGAATGTCGAGGCGGCCAAACGTCTTCACCGCAGTCGCCACCATGTCGGCGGCATCGGCTTCGCTGGTCACCGAACCATAATGGGCGACGGCCTGGCCGCCGGCTGCTTTGATCTCGGCAACCACACCATCTGCCATCGAATGGCCTTCACCACTGCCATCCCGCTTGCCGCCGAGGTCATTCACCACCACCTTGGCACCTTCTGCCGCAAGTCCAAGTGCATGCGCGCGGCCGAGGCCACCACCTGCTCCCGTAACGATGGCGACCTTACCGTAGAGTTTGCCCATGTTGTTCTGCTCCCCTAGTTCAACATTCGAGCCGACAGTGTAAGGGCTGAAGCAGGGTCCGGGAATGAGGGTCCACCTTCCCGGCCCGTGAATGGGCGTGCTGGGTTACACTGGCCACCCCTTTTCAACCAACGACCCGATCATGTCCGACATCCAGACTGCCGTTGTACTAAGCGCCGTCCGTACCCCCATTGGCCGCTTTGGCGGCGGGCTCAGGGATGTTCCGCTCGAAGATCTTGGCTCTCTGGTCGTACGCGCGGCCGCAGAACGCGCCGGAGTCGATCCGGCACGAATCGGCTCGGCGGTGTTTGGCAATGTGCTGCGTACCAAGTCGAACGACTCCTACATCGCCCGTCTCTGTGCCATCAACGGTGGCATGGCCAAAGAGTCGAGCGCGGTGACTGTGAATCGCCTCTGTGGTTCCGGCGTGGAAGCCATCGTCAACGTCACCCAGCAGATCCAGCTGGGGGAAGTGGAACTCGGCCTCGCAGGCGGTGTTGAGTCGATGAGCCGTGCCACCTATTCCAGTGCTGCCCCCCGATTCGGCGCACGCATGGGCGCACTTGCGCTGGACGACGACATGCTGGCCACGCTGCACGATCCCTTTGGCGCCGGACATATGGGTATCACCGCGGAGAACGTTGCCGAGGCCTTCCAGATCGATCGTGCTACCCAGGATGCGTTCGCGGAAGAGAGTCATCGCCGTGCCATCCGCGCCATCGACTCCGGTTATTTCAAAGACCAGATCGTTCCGGTGCCGCTCAAGACCCGCAAGGGTGTGGAGTACGTCGATACCGACGAGCATCCGCGACGCGATGTTTCAGCCGAAGGGCTCGCCGCACTCAAACCCGCCTTCAAGCGTGACGGTGGTACCGTGACTGCGGGGAACGCATCTGGCATAAACGATGGCGCCGCGGCACTCGTGATGGCTTCCGAAGCCTGGGCGCGTGCCAATGGCAGAAAACCCATCGCCCGCGTGCTCGGTTACGCCCGGGCCGGAGTTGAACCGTCACTCATGGGCACCGGCCCGATTCCGGCCGTTCGCAAAGCCCTCGAACGTGCGAGGCTCGCCATCGCTGATATGGACGTAATCGAATCCAACGAGGCATTTGCCGCGCAGGCCTGTGCGGTTTCCAAGGAATTGGGATTCCCGGCAGACAAGACCAATCCCAATGGCGGCGCAATCGCACTCGGCCACCCCGTCGGCGCTACCGGCGCCATCATCGCCACCAAATGTCTGCATGAACTTGAACGCATCAACGGTCGTTATGGTCTGGTGACGTTGTGCATCGGTGGCGGACAGGGTATCGCCATCGTCTTTGAGCGGATCACTGCCTGATCAACACAGGAGCACTTCCAATGGCGAAACTGTTTCAAGCAGTGATGTGGCTGGTGCTGTTGACAGGCTCGGGCATGGCTCTGGCCGATGACCGGCTGATGGTGTGTCGTTTTGCTGATCCCCCGCAGATCCCCGCTGGTGCTGGCGCCAAAAAGTCGGCCATGTCTGTAGCGTCGAAGGAGGTACACAGTTATCTCGCCCAGATGGAATCATCCCTACAATGCCTCGACACCGCAGCCGATCAGGCAGAGATGTCGCCGGAAGAGAAAGCCCGCATCAACCTGTTGTACAACAACGGGGTTGAGCAGATGGAAGCCATCGCCGCAGCGTTCAATCGGGAACTCAAGGCGTTCCGCTCAACAGACACTGACGATGTCCCGCCTGAACAGCTGCGCGACCTGCAGGACCTGACCCACCACTGACGCTCAGCCACCGAAAAAGAGTCCACTGCGAATCCACACAGGTTCTCATTCACAGGCTTCGCACCATGCTCGATTTCAGCCAGCCCTACCCGAGTCAACGCGCGCCGGTTTGTGCACGTAATATCGTCGCCGCCTCGCAGCCCCTCGCGGCGGCAGCGGGCCTCGATGTACTGCGGGCCGGCGGTAACGCGATCGATGCGGCCCTGGCCACCGCCATTACGCTCACCGTAGTTGAACCGAACAACAATGGCGTTGGCAGCGACGCCTTTGCCATTCTCTGGGACGGTCAGGCGCTGCATGGTCTCAACGCCTCCGGTCGCTCCCCCGCACTCTGGAACCGCGAACGTTTTGCACACTTGAGCCGCATGCCGGACCTCGGCTGGGACACGGTCACGGTGCCCGGCGCGGTGAGTGCGTGGGTAGCTTTGTCGGGGCGATTCGGACGCTTGCCGTTTGCACGCCTCTTCGAAGCTGCAATCGAGTACGCATTGAACGGTTTTCCGGTCGGCCCCATCACCGCCGGCTACTGGCGCGGTGCCGCTGAAACTTACAAGGCCTATCCGGACTTCCTCGAACACTTCATGCCGGGCCCGCAGGCAGGTGCCGTCGTCCGTCGCCCGGATCTGGCCCGGACCCTGAAGCTGATCGCCGAGAGCAAGGGTGAAGCCTTCTACCGGGGTGAACTTGCTGACCAGATCGACTCTGCCGCGAAAGCTGGCGGCGGCGCCCTGCGATGCAGTGACCTCAAAAATCACCGCGTAGACTGGGTGCAACCGGTTCATCAGCAATACCGTCACATCCGGTTGCATGAGATCCCACCAAACGGCCAAGGTCTTGCGGCGCTGTTGGCGCTCGGCATGCTCGACCATCTGCAACCCGCTCCAGTAGATTCCGTGGACTGGGTCCATCAGCAGGTGGAGGCGATGAAGATCGCCATACGCACCGCCTTCCTGCACTTCGCCGACCCCGCCTACATGCGGCTTTCACCGGAAGAACTGCTCGAACCGGGCTCACTCGAGCGGGCCGCCCGCACTATCGGCAAGAACGCTGTCTTGCATCAGCCACGTAGCCTGCCCGTCAGTCACGATACCGTCTACCTCACAGCGGCGGATGCCGAAGGTCGCATGGTGTCGTTCATCCAGTCGAACTATCAGGCTTTCGGCTCGGGCATCGTCATTCCCGGTACCGGCATCGCCATGCAGAACCGCGGCCGTGGTTTTGTGCTCGATCCCGATCACCCGAACTGTGTTGGCCCGGAAAAGCGGCCTTTCCACACCATCATCCCGGGCTTCGTTACCGAAAACGGTTTACCGCGGATGAGTTTCGGGGTGATGGGCGGTCACATGCAGCATCAGGGCCATGTGCAGATGGTCACGCGGATTTTCGATCATTCCCAGAACCCCCAGGCAGCGAGTGATGCACCTCGCTGGCATGTCTATGAGGATTTCAGTGTTAGTCTCGAGCAGGGGTTCGATCCCTCGGTGCTCGAAGGGTTGCGCGTACGGGGTCACACCGTGCGATCGGATGCGCGACCTTGGATCTTTGGTGGTGCACAGCTGATCTATCGCGGTGAAGGCGCTTTTGTTGCCGGTTCAGACCATCGCAAGGAAGGTCTCGCGCTCGGCTTTTAAGGGGTCTTCACTGCTCTCCAATGGAAGGCAGTGACTGAATCGGGCAGAGTGGCTGCAGGTAATCCGGGAGCGGGAGTGGATGATGCAAGTGACAGGTGGCTGTTATTGCGGCGGGGTGCGGTATCAAGTGGATGGCGAGCCGATGATGAAGGCGGAGTGCCATTGCCGTGAGTGTCAGTACATCACCGGCGGTGGGCCAAACTTTTTCATGGTCATGCCTGCGTCCACGTTCAGGTTGACCCAGGGCCAGACCAAGGCGTTCACCCGCAGTGATCTCGCGAGCCCCGTCACCCGCGAGTTCTGTCCCAACTGTGGCACTCATATCCTGACCCGGGCGCCCGGTCTGAAAGATGGCCTCGTCCTGAAAGTCGGATCGATGGATGATCCGAAACAGTACGGCGGCCCGCAGATGGCGATCTTCATGATGGACAAACAACCGTTCCACGCCCTGGCCGAAGGACTTCCGGCCTTTGAGCGCTTCCCCGGCTGAAGATGTGGCCCGGACGCATACTGTTTGCCCTGCTGCTCATGCTCACAGTCTCTGAAGCGATGTCTCTGACCGCCGACCTGTCAACAGGCAAGATCAGCGGCGCATGGGCTGATCGTGATGCGGGTATTCGGGCATTCTTGGGCGTGCCCTATGCGTGCCCGCCGGTTGGCTCGCTCCGCTTCCGTCCACCGGTACCTCTCCCATCTTGGAGAGGTGTGCATGACGCCACACGGCCCGGTGCGGCCTGCATGCAAGATCCCGCTCTCGATGCGTTCGTATGGTCGCGGGGTCCATTCGAGCAGAGCGAAGACTGCCTCTTTCTCAACGTCTGGACAGGGTCAGATACAACCCGCAAGCGCCCGGTGATGGTGTGGGTATACGGCGGCAGCCACACTACGGGCTTCGGTCATGCGCGAATTTTCGACGGTACCGCACTCGCCCGGCGGGGTGTGGTGGTGGTGACGATCAACTACCGGCTCGGGCGCTGGGTTTTCTCGCCCATCCGGCCCTGGCCGCAGAGAGTCCACACCACTCCTCTGGCAACTGTGGTCTGCTCGATGTCATCGCGGCGCTGCAGTGGGTGAAGGACAACATCGAAGCACTGGGCGGGGACCCGAATAACGTCACTTTCTTTGGTCAATCAGCAGGTTCACAAACGGTATGCCTGCTGATGACATCACCTCTGGCAAAGGGACTCTTCCACAAGGCCATCGGTCAGTCCGCCAGTTGTGCCTTGCCTGCGGCTGACAAGGATGCCAACGGCCAGGAACGTGGAGCGCGCCTGGTGGCAGCAGCGCTTGGCGAAGCAAGTACTGGGCCTGAAGATCTGACCCGAAAACTGCGCGAACTGCCTGTGGCTCGGCTGCTCGCTGCGGAAACACAAACCGCCTGGGATGCCGATCCACGCACGGTGATCGACGGCTGGGTGGTTCCGGAATCTACACGCAGTCGCCTGCAACGCGGGGAGCAGCCGCTGACGAAGGTATCGGCCTCTTTCTACTCAATGAACAACTGACCGGCGAAGAGTTCGAGCAGCGCCTCAGCCGACGGTTCGGTTCTGCGGCTTCAACTCTGCGCGATCTATACGCCGCAGATCTGGCCATATCTCTAGGACACGCCGAGCAAGCCATCAACGCGGATCAGTTCTTTACGCTTGGCATGCGGCAGTGGGCAGATCTGCATGCGGCCACCGGTGTACCGGTCTGGCTCTACCACATGGCGCACGTGCCACCGGCCTTCAAACTCTACGATCCTGACAATCCGGATCTGCGACTCGAAGGAAGCGTGCGGGTCGGCGCTTACCACTCTGGCGATCTGGCATTTGTTTTCGGCAATACCCGCAGAGTGGGATTGCACTGGAATGAGGACGATCATCAGCTCGCAGACATCATGGCGGATTGCTGGACGCAGTTCGCGAAGACCGGTGACCGCGGAAAGGCCGTCGTCTGGCCACGTTACTCGACAAACCGGCGTGACACACTGGTTTTCGACAAGGGCAGTCACGTGGTTCAGGGTGTGCGGGCAGAGAAGCTCGCAGCGATGAAGGCAGGAATGAAACTCTGAAAGATACGAAGAAAGATCGGCTGCCGCATCAACCCGACAGCCGATCACTGTGCCTCAGCGACCTACGTACACCGCGGCCCGCTTCTCAAGGAACGAACGCACCCCTTCTTTCGAGTCTTCGGTCTGCCGCAACCGGGTGATCTGTTCGATCGCCCAGCGCCCCGTATCCCGCCAGTTGGGCTCCACGGTGCGCCGCAGCCCTTCTTTCAGCGCCTGCACGGCAAGGGGTGGGTTGCCGGCAATCTTACGCGCGATACCCATGGCGACTTCGAAGAACGATTCGGCAGGTTCCACCCGCGATACCAGACCGATCGCCTGCGCAGTTCTCGCATCGATCACATCGCCGGTGAAGAGCAACTCTGCTGCACGCTCGCGTCCCACCAATGAGGCCAGCCGCCCGAGGCCCGGCGCATCACAACACAAACCACGCAATACGAAGAGTTCGCCGAATTTGGCTTTTTCGGAGGCCACCCGGATGTCGGCCATCAGCGCGAGTTCCATACCCCAACCCACCGCCGGACCATTGATCGCCGCAATCACCGGGATGTTGGTATGCAAGAGCGCATCCGCCGCAGGTGTCAGACCGCCGGTTGCCTTGGAGCGGTCGCGAAATTCCGTGGGTGCCGGTGCCGTAGAGCCAAGGATCTGTTTGACATCATCGCCTGAACAGAACGCCCGACCGCTACCCGTGATCACGAGCGCTCGTGCGGTGCTATTGCGCACGTAGTCCTCGAGCAATCGGTAGGACTCATAGGTCAGCGCGTTCATCGCTTCCGGACGATTCAGCGTAATCACGCCGACGTGGTCCTTTTCCTCGTACAACATGTCGAGTTCACTCATCGTCTTGTCTCTCCTTTGCTTCAGTTTTTCAAAACAAGTCAGTAACCGAACCAGCTGGTGGCGCTCTCAAGCACCCGCCGCGCACGCGCCACGGGATCCGGATACTGCTTCCGCAGTGCCTTCGAACGGATCTCGAGTGCGAGTGGAATATCCTCACGGAAAATCTGCAATGACTCCCGCAAGGGCAGCGCGCCTTCACCGGGTAACAACCGTTCATCCACCGCATCGGCGAGCAGGCTCTGATGGCCTTCAGCACAGCTCGCCCGGCCATCACAGAACTGTGCATAAGGCATCCACTTCGGGTCCACCGTTCTCAGCAGTTCAAACTCATGGCAGCGCGCCAGATGAATGCTGTCAACCAGCACTCCACCTGCAGGATGGCCCACAGCCTCCACGATCCCGAGCGCCTGACTCAGTTTCTGGATTGAAGTGATACGCAGGAACTCGAGGCAGGCTCTCAGCCCGCATCGCGCGCTGTACTCGGCCAGCAGTTCGAATGCCCGTCGGTTCTGCGCTTCGTCGGCACAGGAAGATACGATCAGCGCGTTCTTCGCTTGTAGCGCCGCGCCTACATCCAGGATCTTCCGGTGGCTATCGGTGATCCGGCCATCTGCCCCTATCCAGACCGGCTCCACATCGAGCACCTCGACCCCGGTGCCACGCAGAATCGACTGTACGTTGCGTGTGGTTTGATCAGTCCACTCCTCCGGCTTGACCGTGAATCCGGTGGCTCTGAATCCTGACTCCACAGCCGCCCTTGCGATTTCCTCTGGAGAGAACTCCGGCAACACACCTGCGGCAAGGGACAGGAGATGCACTTCAGCCGCCTTCCGACGTAACCACCCTGGCGAAGGGCTTTACGTTCACCAGAAAAACGCAGATTGCTAACACAGACAACCCACCCGCCACCACAAAGGCAGCTCCGGGGAAGTAGACGATGGTGTTGGTACCCGTGAATGCCGCAAAGGTCTGGGTCATGAGCAGCGGGCCGATGATTGCCCCCATACTTGCAACACTCGCCATCACCCCTTGCAACTCGCCTTGCTGATTGGCAGGAACACGCGTCGACAAGAGCGACTGGATCGATGGCATGATGAGACCCGACAGCGCGGATACAAAACACCAGACGTAAACCGTTAGTCCATTCGGGGCGAGGCCGATGCCGATATAGGCCATCGCCGCGGAAGCGAAACCGAGCAGCGCCGCCCGCGGTGCGCCCAGTTTCGGAATGACGATACGGATGAGCCCACCCTGCACCACCGCCATCAGGATACCGACAAACCCCATCGAGAGACCGACGTCACGCGGTGTCCAGTCAAACTTCTCGATGGTGTAGAAGCTCCAGTTGGCGGGATAGACGTGATGGCCAAGGTTGTAGAGGAAGACCGTGAGAATGAGACCACCGAGCAGTGCATAACGCCTGATCTGCAGGAACGCACCGACAGGATTGGCTCGGAGCCAGTCAAATGTACGCCGGTTCTCCGGTGCGAGCGTTTCCTTGAGAACAAACCAGCCGTAGAGCGTGTTGATGAGTGCAAATCCGGCGGCCACAAAAAAAGGTGCCCTGGTATGCCACTCGCCGAGCAGGCCACCAAGCGTCGGACCAATGATGAAGCCGATCCCGAAAGCCATGCCCATCAGGCCGAAGTTCTGGGCGCGCTCTTCCGGCGGACTCACATCGGCAATCAGCGCGTTGGCGGTGGCATAGGTGGCGCTGGATAGGCCCGTGAGAATTCGCCCCACAAAGAGCAGCGCGAGCGTGGTGGCAAATCCCATCAGCAGGTAGTTGACCGCATAGAAGCCGAGGGACAGCAGCAGCACTGGACGGCGCCCGAAGGCATCACTGGCCGCACCCAGCACCGGCGCAAAAAAGAACTGCAATACGGCATAGCTGACCATCAGGTAACCGCCCCAGACGGACGCATCCGATAGCCCGCCTCCGGTCAGCTCGGTGAGCAGCATCGGCAACACCGGCATGATGATGCCGAACCCTGCTGAGTCGATCAGCAGGGTGATGGTGACAAAGGTCAGGGCGTGGCGTTTTGCAGTCGGGTCCATGCGGGAGACGTTCAAAAACAAAAGGGGACTATAAAGGAGA
>VGVE01000044.1 GCA_016874135.1 Gammaproteobacteria bacterium
TCGGCCGTCTCACCCTCATCCGGATCTTCGATCTGCTCGGTAAAGGCGCGCCTCTCGCAACGACCTACCGCAGGCGCATGTTCAACTACCTGCATTGAAGGCCCACAAGACCCGAAAAAAACAGGGGCGAATAGCTCACGTTCCGGATTGTTCACGCCCCCGTGCCTGAATCGCCGCCCGCCGCGCAGCAACTTTCTCTGGCCTGACTTCGCGGCGACCATGGGCTTTGCTCGCCTCATCCTCGAGACGCAGCCCTTCCGCCAGCGTTGCATGCCAGCCTGCGTCGATCAGCCGCTTGATCTCGAGGCGTGTCACGGGCTCGGTGGAGAGAATGTCCCGGGCCAGCTGGATGCAGGTCGGTAGCAGTTCCTGGGCGAGAACCACCCGGTTGACCAGACCCCACGCGCAGGCGGTCTCGGCGTCGAGGTAGTTGCCGGTGAGACTTAACTCCTTGGCGCGATTGGCGCCGATGAGGCGGGGCAACCGCTGCGACAGTCCCCAGCCTGGGACCACCCCTACACGCGCGTGGGTATCGGCAAAGCGGGCTTCAGGAGAGGCGATGAGGAAGTCGCACATCAGCGCCAGTTCAAAACCGCCAGTGATGGCAAAGCCATTGATCGCGCCGATCACGGGTTTGGGCATGTTGCCGAGGGCGTCGGCGAGGTCGACAGTGGAGCGGACCGCATCTGCAGGCTTCTCGCCACCGAGCTCTTTGAGGTCGAGCCCTACGGTGAAGGCGCGACCGGCGCCGGTCAGGATGATCACTTCCGTCCGCGCATCTTCGCGCAGCGCGAGAAAAGTATCGCTGATGGCGTTGCGCAGACCCATGGAGAGCGCGTTCAGGGCGGTCGGCCGGTTCAGCGTGACGATGGCGATGCCATCCAGGTGTTCAACACGTACGAGTGGTTCGCTCATGACTTTGTGGGGTCCGGTGGGGAGGGTTTGCCACAGGGTAGCGGCGTGTTCCGGGCTGGGCTAGTGTGTGGGGCGATTGCGAATGGATGGAACCCTTTTGGGGTGCGCGGGTCACAGTAAAGGACGGGTCAAGACGAGAACACGTAGTGATGAGAGGAATAGGGATGAGGGACGCAGGAATGAAAGGCGCAATTCGTATACTCAGATTGCTGGTGCTCATGTGGATTGCGGGGTCGGGTATCACGGCGAACGCTGCGGAAAGCAGCACCTGGGGACCGTCTAACGGGACGACTGTAGTCATCGACGCGCAAGATCAGAACGGTACGCCGCAGACGCTGGCATCTTTGTCAGGTTCAAATGGCCTGCTGATTTTCTTCAACCGCTCTGCGGACTGGTGACCCTTCTGCCAGCGCCAGTTGGTCCAACTGGAAAGTGAACGTGCAGCGTTTGAAGGGATTGGTGTGAAGGTTGCGGGCATGACCTATGACAGCGTCGATTTGCTGAAGGCCTTCCATGACAAGTCGAAGCTCGGCTATCCGCTGTTACATGACGAGGCGGCGAAGCATGTGGTTGCCCTAGGTATTCTCAATCCGCAGTACAAACCGGGTCACAGTGCATATGGCATCCCGCATCCAGGCATCCTGTTGATCAGCCCGGAAGGCAAGGTTCTGGCACGTTTTGCAGAGCTGGGATACCGCCAGCGGCCGCCGTTGGAGGAGGTGCTCGAGGTGGTGCGGGAGCGGGTTGCAGGCAGTTCTTCTGTTTATTGAAAAAGTCCGTCCCTGGACTTTTTCATCAGTCTCTCTACCTAATCGATGAAAAAGTCCTTAATTGGACTTTTTCATCTAGGAGGGCTCCGCCTTCTCGCGTCGATACGGCACGTTGTGCGGTACCGGCAGGCCATCCACTGGATGCCACCCGAGCCAAGCCCTAAATCAGCCCGTTCAGGAACTGGGAGTGAGTCGCGGACTGTTTACCAGGTCGACGAAAAAGTCCCTAAGTGGACTTTTTCATCGGTCGGGGGCTTCGCCCCCCTCGCGCCGATACGGCATGTTGTGCCGTACTGGCGAGCCATCCATCCCTGAATGCGGCGCGAGCCAAGCCCTAAATCAGCCCGTTCAGGAACTGAGAGTGAGTCGCGGACATCGAGATGGGTTATGGCACAATGCCGCACCCGAAATTCATGGACTGACGGAAGACCGCAGGTGTTACGTCTCCGCATGCTGACGCTGCTGCTGGCTGCACTCGCCAGTGGCGGCTGTACAACCATCATCTCCGGTGTTTCGCAGGGGTTCACGGACAACCTCTCGAGCGCCATTCTCAACAGCGAAGATATCGAGACCGTCCGTGACGGCGCGCCCGCCTATCTGTTGCTCATCGATGGCTTGCTGGAAGGCAGCCCGGAGGACGCGGGCATCCTTAGCACCGCCGCGCGGCTGAACTCGGCGTACGCCGGCGCGTTCATCGACGAACAGGAACGATCCCGTCGCATGCATACCAAAGCGCTTGCGCTCGCGCGCCGTGCCGTTTGTGCTGAAATCGATGGCGGGTGTGATCTAGAAAAGATGGACGTTGAGACGTTGCAGACCTGGCTCAGCGAACGGGACGACGACGAAGTCGATCTGTTGTACGGACTCGGTTCAACGTGGGCCGGCTGGATGCAGGTACACAGTGACGACTTCAACGCCATTGCGCAGCTTGCCCGCGTCAAAGCGTTGATGCAGCGGGTTGTTGAACTCGATGAAACTGTCGACGACGGCGGCGCGCACCTATACCTCGGCGTGTTTGAAACACTCTTCCCGCCGGCGATGGGAGGCAAACCTGAACTTGGCCGGGAGCACTTTGAAAAAGCCATCGCCATTTCCGGTGGGCGGCATCTGCTGACGAAAGTCATGTACGCAGAGAACTATGCCCGGCTGGTTTTCGACCGTGAATTGCATGACCGCCTCGTAGATGAGGTGCTCACGGCCAACCCCAGGGCCAAAGGACTGACACTGATCAACATCGTCGCCCAGGGGCGGGCGCGTCTACTCATGGAATCGGCTGATGAATATTTCTGATTTACCTCTGTGGAGAACTAGCCGCGGAACTACAAAGGGTAGCGAACAGCGCCGCAGAATCGGGTGGTTGGGCCTGATGCTGCTATGCGTGTCGATCGGATTGCCAATGCACGCAGCAGCGGTGGACACGCTCAAGATCGCCGCGGTCTCACCGGAAGGCTCGGTGTGGATGAAGCACCTGCGCGCCGCGGGCAAGGCGATCGATGAAGGCACCGCGGGCCGGGTGCAGCTGAAGTTCTATCCCGGTGGTGTGATGGGGGATGACAAAGCGGTACTGCGCAAGATCCGGACCGGCCAGTTGCATGGTGCAACCTTCACCTCTGGTGGGCTCGTCTCCGTCGATCCGAATTTCCAGCTGTACAGCCTGCCGCTGGCGTTCGATTCCCGCGAAGAAGCCGATGCGGTGCGCAAGGCGTTCGACCAGCGTCTGATAGACAACCTTCGCGGCAACGGTTTTGAAGGCTTTGGCATCGCCGAGATCGGTTTTGCGAACATCATGTCGCAGGTGCCGGTGCGCAGTGTGGCCGAGGTCAGGCAGCGCAAGGTGTGGGTGCCGGACAACGATCCGGGTGCAACGCGGTTGCTCAACAGTTTCGGCATCAAGGGCGCGCCGCTCTCCATCGCCGATGTCTTGACCGGGCTGCAGACCGGCCTCATCGATACCGTCGCGGCACCGCCGGTCGGTGCAATCGCCCTGCAGTGGTATACCCAGGTCAAACATGCAGTGGACATGCCGCTGATGTATGTCTACGGCACGCTCGCCATCCAGAGTCGCGCCTTCAACAAACTGTCAGAAGCGGACCGTACAGTCGTGCGCAAAATTCTCGCTGACACGGTCTTGCAGGTCGATACACTTGCGCGCAAGGATGATGCCGGGGCCCGCGAAGCGGTTGGCAACCAGGGCATCGCCTGGATTACGGCGACTCCTGAACAAACCGCTGAGTGGCGCAGCCTCGCGAATACCGCCAATGACCGTTTCGCGGCCGATGGTTTCGTCGATGCGAAGCTGTACGCCGACTTCCAGGCAGAGCTGGCGCGATTTCGCGCGGCTCGCTGACCGAACCTTAATCGGAACAGCAGGGGGCGCAAGGAACACCGATGCGATTCCTGCGCGCCATTGAATCCGGGCTGCTCGTAGTCCTGCTCGGCGGCATGGTCGGTGTGGCGGTTTGGCAGTTCATCTCGAGGGCCTTTTTCGACGGTGGGCTGCATTGGGGAGATGCCTTCGTGCGGGTCATGGTGCTGTGGATCGCCATGCTGGGTGCGATGGTGGCAGCCCGAAGTGATGACCACATCCGCATCGATCTCTTCTCGAGGTGGTTTCCTGAGCGCGTGAACAAGGTGGTGCAACGACTGGCTTCGCTGCTCACCGCTGCGGTGCTGGGTCTCTTTGCCTGGTACAGCTACCAGTTCGTCCGGCTTGAGTATGAGGACGGCATCATTGCCTTCGCCTCCGTACCGGCCTGGATCTGTGAGGCCATCATGCCGGTCGCAGCCGCGGTTATGTGCCTGCGGTATCTGCTGCATGTCATCCAACCGCCGGAGCGCAAGGCAGGATGACGCTCCTGTTCATCCTGCTCGTTGTGGTCATGGTGCTTGCCGGGGCGCCACTCTTTGCCGTCATCATGGCGGCGGCGATGACCGGTTTCCATGCTGCGGAAATCGATCTCAGTGTGGTTGCCATCGAACTCTACCGGATCGTCGATACGCCACTGCTGGTTGCCCTGCCACTCTTTACGTTTTCCGGGTATGTGCTCTCCGCAGCAAGAACCTCACAGCGCCTGGTTGATCTGGTGCAGGCGCTGGTGGGTGGCATGCCGGCGGGACTTGCGCTGGTGGGGTTCGTGGCCTGTGCGTTGTTTACCGCTCTCACAGGCGCAAGCGGAGTCACCATCGTTGCGATCGGCGCCTTGTTGTTGCCTGCGCTGATGAGCCAGGGTTATGGCGAGAAATTCAGCCTAGGTCTGGTCACCTCATCCGGAAGTCTTGGACTGCTGATCTTTCCGTCGGTACCCCTGATCCTCTACGGCGTCATCGCCCAGCAAATGGACGTCGGCGTGCCATTCGCCATCGTCGATCTTTTCAAAGCGGGGATCCTGCCTGTATTGCTGATGCTGTCGCTGCTTATCGCCTACACGCTGTGGAAGTACCGGGGTGGCGGTCTGCAGAGGCAACCGTTTTCCATGGTTGAGCTGAAGCGGGCGTTGTGGGCGGCGCGGTATGAACTGCCACTGCCGCTGGTTGTGCTTGGCGGTGTGTTCAGTGGCTTGTTTGCGATCTCCGAAGCTGCGGCAGTGACTGCGGTGTACGTCACCATTGCCGAAGTGTTGTTGTATCGGGATGTGCCACTCAAGGCGCTGCCGCAGCTGATCATCGATTCGATGGTGATGGTGGGGGGCATTTTGTTGATCCTTGGGGTAGCCCTCGGATTCACGAACTACCTCATTGATGTACAGATCCCGCAGCAACTGTTCGACTTTATGCAGGGTTATGTCGAAAGCCCGTTGATGTTCCTGTTGCTGCTGAATGTGCTGCTGCTTGTACTGGGCGCGATCCTCGACATTTTTGCGGCGATTGTGATCATGGTGCCGCTCCTGTTGCCGGTCGCGGTTGGCTATGGCATAAACCCGGTCCATCTCGGCATCATCTTTCTCGCCAACATGCAGATCGGTTACTTCACTCCACCCATTGGCATGAACCTGTTCATCGCCAGCTACCGCTTTCGCAAGTCGATGGTGGAACTGTATTCGGCATGCGGACCTTACTTCCTGGTGCTGCTCGTTGCAGTACTGCTGATCACTTACGTGCCTTGGCTGTCGATGGTGTTCGTGCAATGAAAAAAATATGTTTCGGCCTGCAGCTATTGGCCCTGTTCCTGCTGTTGGGGCTATTGGTGGCCGCACGAGCAGAACCCGGTGCACAAGTTGATGCGTTGCATGCGGTACTGATCAAGGCGATGAAACACGGTGGTACGGCGGCGGAACGCACCGCACTCGTCGAAGCCACTGTCGGCGGCAGTTTTGATTTTGAAACCATCGCTCGGGTCAGTGTTGGCCGCGATTGGCAGAAAATCGGTGCGGATGGCCAGAAGCGGCTCACGGAGTTGCTGCGCCAGCTTTCACTCGCCACCTACGCCGACCGCTTCGACAGTTTTGAAGGGCAGGCGTTTGTGCAGGACGGTGTGGTCACGGGCAAGAGTGGCACGGTGGTCAAGACCCACATCCTGCGCAGCAACGGTGAGAAGGTTTCGCTGTACTACTACTTCCGTAATGGTCGCATCTTCAATGTTGTTGCTGATGGGGTGAGCGATCTGGCGCTGCGCCGTGCGGATTACGGCAGCATCCTGCGTCGCGAGGGATTTCCCGCACTGCTGACCCACATCGAGCGCAACATTGACGAACTCAGATAGGTCACGGCTCTTGCCGCTTGTATTGCTGCTGACGGCGCTGCTCAGCGGCTGCGTCACGCTCGAAGGTGACCCTTGGGCGATTTATGACCCGCTCGAACCGGCCAATCGAAATTTGTATGCCGCCATCGATACCGTGGATAGTAAGGTGATCACACCGGTGGCGCGTGGGTATCGGACGGTCATGCCAGACTGGGCGGAAAAAGGAGTAAGTAACTTTTTCCGCAACGTACGCCGCATCGACAGCGTCGCGAATAGTCTGCTGCAGGGAAAGGCCAGAAATGCTGGCGAGGACCTGGCTGGTCTTCTGGTGAATTCAACGCTCGGTCTCGGTGGCTTTCTAGATGTGGGCAGCAGGATGGGGCTGCGCCACCACGATGAAGATTTTGGCCAGACACTCGCGGTATGGGGTGTAACGCGCACCCGTTATGTTTATCTTCCATCCGGTCCATCGACCATCCGGGATGCGCCCGGCACCGCGTTCAAGTCCTGGATCCCCAGTGTGGTCCTGAGCGGCGGTTATACCTTCTGGGTTGGCGCCATTGACCTTCTCTCGGTGCGCGCCGATGCGCTGCCACTCTCCGATGCACGAGATCAGACGGCACTGGATGCGTACGTCTTCACCCGTGATGCATGGTATCAACGGCGGAAGTTCCTGACGTTCGACGGCGACCCGCCCGTAGAAGACCTCTTCGAGGAGTTCGAAGAAGAGTTCCAAAAGGATTTCGAAGCCTCTGTACATGCACTCGGCATCTAACCGGCGGGAAGATGATTACAGCCTTTCTTGATGCACTGGTTGCTTGGGTAACCTGGGTGTGTCGCAACCCGCGACTGACGCTGGCTGCTGTAGTCGGACTGACCGTTCTCTCCGGTGTATACGCATGGCAGAACTTTCGCATCAACTCTGATCTGTCAGGGCTCATCGACCAGACCTCATCGTGGCGTGTTCACTTCGACGACTATGAGGCCGCCTTCCCGGATCAACTGCGTACAGTCGCTGTGGTGATGTACGGCGATTCATTCGGTGCGGTTGAGTCAACAGCGAAGACGGTTGAGTCGGCGCTCCGTGCGCAACCTGACTTTGTAGCCCTATCCGCTCCGCAGAATCTCGATTTTCTGCGTGATCGGGCGCTGCTTTATCTCTCCCTCGATGATCTCGATGAGATGGCCGAACGCCTCGCCGATTCACAGCCGGTGCTCACGGCCATTGCTGAGGACCCATCGCTGCGAGGTGTGCTCGAAGTGCTGGGTGATGCGGTAGACAACGCCGATGAGGCAGAGCAGTTCGCCACGATCCTCGAGCTGGTGGAGAAGAGTGGAGCGCAGAAGCTCAATGGGGAGTCTGCGGCCATCGCCTGGACCGATGAGCTCTTCTCGCCGGATCCACCACAGATCCGGGTGATCACGTTCAAGGGCAAGGCGGACTTCGGCGCGTCGCTGCCGAGTGCAGAGCTGCTGCGTCGTCTTGATATGGTGCTCGCTGATGTGCAAAGACCTGCTGGGGTCGAGATCGGAGTGACCGGCGAAATTGCGCTGACTCACGAAGAAATGCAGGCAGCAACCAGCGGCGTCAACATCGCGGGCTGGATATCCGTCGCGTTCCTGGCTGTGGTGATGATCGTCGGTGTTCGCTCACTCACGATCGTGCTGACGTCGTTGCTCATGCTGTTGTCGGGTGTGATTCTGACCACCGCATTTGCTCTCGCCACGGTGGGTGAGTTCAATACGTTGTCACTGGTCTTCATCGTCACGTTTTTTGGTCTGGGAGTGGACTATGCCCTCCACTTCTCGTTGCGATACCAGGAATCGACCAATCAGCATGAGAATACCGCCGAGGCGCTGATCCACGCCGCCCGTGGTGTTGGTGATGCCATTGCACTCTGCGCTCTGACTACTGCGCTCGCGTTCCTTGCCTTCTGGCCCACACGATACGGTGGGCTGGCGGATCTGGGGGTCATCTCCGCTGCAGGGATGGTGATTGCGCTGTGGCTCACTTTCACGTTATTGCCAGCGGTTTACGTACTCCTCGGGCCGGTGCGGCTGCATACCGTGGAACTGCCGAGCAGTGAGGCACTGGTGCAAAAACTGCTGGTGCGGCGGCGAATGGTCATTGTCGCGGTCGCACTGCTTGCAGCGGGAGCAGTGGCGGTTTCCGTCAAATGGGTGCACTTCGACTACAGCGTGCTCGCCCTGCGTGATGAAAACGTCGAGTCGATGCGCATGTTGCGGTTCCTGCAGAAGGAGGGGGTGGCAACGGATTACGCGCTTTATGTCGTGCATGAGCCGGGAGCGCTGGATGTGGAGGCGCTTGAGTCTTTGCCCATGGTGGATTCGGTGTTGACGCCTGAGGACTATGTGCCGAAGGAGCAGGAGAAAAAGTTTCCCGTTGTCGAGGAGCTGAATCTCCTGCTGGAGAGTGCCCTCTTTCCCCTAGAGGTGGCCGCCGAACCCGACGCTGCGACACTTCGTGAATCGATCCAGGTCTTTGTGACCCAACTTGAAGCACATGGAGTTGGCCGACCCGATGTGTGGCGACAGTTGGCCGATTTGTCCGATGCAGTCCTGCTCGACTGGCAATCAGACGTGGTGGTGCCGCTGCAGAAGGAACTTGGCTGGCTGTCACGGGCGCTGGCATCAGAACCGGTGACTTTTGAAGACCTCCCGGAAGATCTGCGACATCGCCTCGTCGCTCCGGACGGGCGATACCTGTCCGTCATCACGCCCAAAGAGGACATCACAGGGGTGCGCTCTTTGGGTGAGTTCATCAACAGCGTGCACAGCATCGCACCAACCGCGACGGGTCGACCGGTGATTGAACAAGGCGTCGGCGAAATCGTCATCGGGTCGTTTCTGCAGGCCACGCTGACTGCCGCTACGGGTGTGCTCATCATCCTGTTGCTGGTCTTTCGCAGTCTGAAGGATGCACTTCTGATTACGCTGCCACTGATTCTGGCGGCGCTGTTCACGCTGAGCATCGGCGAGCTGATGGGTGCACCACTCAACATGGCCAACATTCTCGTTCTGCCGCTGATCTTTGGCCTTGGAGTCGACAATGGGATTCATGTGTTTCACCGCTATCGCCAGGGTGGGGATGTACGCAAGCTGATGCACTCAAGCACACCGCGGGCGGTGTTTCTGAGCACGCTGACCACGGTCGGCGCGTTTTCATCACTGATGTTGTCGCCCCATGTCGGCACAGCATCCATCGGGCTGTACCTGACGCTGGCGATGAGTCTCATTCTGCTGTTTGCGATCTTCCTGTTGCCGGTTCTGCTCAAGTCCACACAATGACGCCATTCCTCTGGCGGTTTCCGCTGTTTTTCCTGCTGCTCTTGACCGCCATCCGGATCCATACGGCCGGCTCAGTGCCGCAGGTGCCTGCCGAGGCGTGGTGGCTTGGTTTCTGGGCCGACCTGATTGCGCTGGTAATGATCGGTGCGCTCTATGGGCTGATAGGACACATTGCGGCGGAGCGGGGACGTAACATCCTGTCCGGCGTTGTGATTGCCATCGTGCTGGTTATTGCCATCGCCGAGGTTTTTTTCTGGCACGAATTCGAGGCGCGTCTCGACCGCCTGGTGTTTCACTATCTCGCCTATCCGGTTGAGGTACTGACGTTTCTCGAGGAACAGTTCTACATCAAGTGGATCCTGATTCCGTTTGTACTGGTTGTGGCATTGCTGGTTCGGATCACCGGTACGCCACCTGAACCGTCCATCAGAGCAACCCTGCTGATGCTCTGTGCCGCACTCGTCGCCGGCTGGGTTTCGTCGCAGCCGGTGATTCAGCAGTCGCGTCTGCTCACGCAACTCGCGAGCAACGGCTATGTAGGCGCACTCACCGCCGCGCGAATGGACCAGAAGCACTGGGCCGGGCTCTATCCCGGTATCGCAGCAGCAAATGCCGGATTTGAGCCGGCGGAAGCAGTTCCGTCGCAGGTGAAGGTTGATGCCAAACACGTGATCCTGATCATCGAAGAGTCCTTCGCCGGAAAAACCTGGGAAGACCCGCAGCAGCGCGCCGTGCACCTGCCCTCGTTCACAGCGCTGGAAAAACAGGGACTCTCCTTCAGCAACGTCTATGCGGCAGGGACCCGAACGACACGGGGCATGGAATCGATCATGCACGGTTTTCCGCCACTGCCAGGAATTTCCGCAACCGAACGCGAGGGGTTTGACCGATTACCCTCCTTGCCGCGCGTGTTTCGGCACAGTGGTTACATGACGGTGTTCGCCTATGGCGGGTGGCCAGATTTTTCCAACTTCACGACCTACTGGCGCGGCATCGGCTTTGAAAAGACGACCAGCCGCTACGACTTCCCCTACGGTTTGTTCGAGACGAGCTGGGGTGTCAGTGATCGCGACCTGTTCGCACACGTGCTCGTTATGATGGATGAGCTGACAACAGATCCTCGTCCGGTTTTTCTGTCCACATTGACAGTCAGTAACCATCGCCCCTTTGTCGTACCGGAAGGCGAGCCGGGTTCGGAGGAGCGTTCGCTGCGTGCGGCGATGCACTATGCGGACGCGGCCCTTGGCTGGTTTTTCACGCAGGCACGCCTGCGCCCCTGGTTTGATGACACGGTGTTCGTGGTGGTTGCGGATCACGGGCCGCGCATCCATGGCGACAGCCTGATTCCCGTCGAGAGTTACCGTGTGCCGCTGCTTTTGATCTCGAACCCCGAGGTAGAACCGGCAGTTGTGAAAGAACAGGGTTCGACGAGCGGTTTGCCGGCAACGTTGTTGTCGCTGCTGGACATGCCTTCGAAGGAGATCTTCTGGGCACCTTCTCTCATCGATGGCAAAGATGATCCGGTGCTGGTCGAACATGACTACCACGTGGGTGAACTGACCGTTGATGGACTGACGGTTCTTGCGAGGGGCGGACAGTTCTACCGGTGGCGCTGGCGGCAAGGCGGGCTTGAGCCTGAAGGAGCCCTTTCGCAGGACGACCCGGCGGCGCGCAGGATCAGCGACGTGTTCAGCCAGGCGCACGCCCAGCTCTACCCGCGATGAATCAGTTTGGGTTCAGGCGTTTCGCAGCACGCTGACATTGGGTGCCAGCAGCTTTTTGAAGTTGTCGAATGAAACCGGACGGCTGAAGAGATAGCCCTGGCCGTAGTCGCAGGACTGGCCTTGCAGGAATCGGAGCTGTTCAGCGGTTTCAACGCCTTCCGCCACCACTCCCATTTTCAGGCGGTGTGCCATGGCGATCACCGCGGCCGTGATCTCCATGTCGTCCTGGACCTCGGGAATGTCCATGATAAAGCTGCGATCAACCTTCACCGTGCTGATTGGAAACTTCTTCAGATAGTTCAGCGAGGAATAGCCGGTACCGAAGTCATCGATCGCAAAGCGCAGGCCGAGCTGCGCCAGCCGATTGAGCGTCACCAGCGCCACGTCGATGTCGTGCATCAGCATGGTTTCGGTGATCTCGAGCTCCAGGAAGTTCGGGTTGAGCTTGGTCTAACGCAGTGCACGCTGAATAGTCTGTACGAGGTTCGGATCACGGAACTGACGGGGAGAGATGTTCACGGTGGTATAGATTGGCGAGCCGTTGATCTCGGAGAGAATTCTGCCGGCTTCGCAAGCGGCGCGGATGATCCAGTTGCCGATGTCGACAATGGCGCCGGTTTCTTCCGCAACCTGGATAAACTCGTGTGGACCGATCAGGCCACGCTATGGGTGATCCCATCGGATCAGGCACTCCATGCCGACGATACGTTGATCTGTGAGGCGCACCTTCGGTTGATAGAACAGTTCGAATTCGTTGTTGATCAACGCCGTACGGATCTCGTATTCCATTCGCAGCCGGCTGCTGGCGTTGGTGTTCATTTCCTCGCTGTAGAACTGGTAGTTGTTGCGCCCGCGTTCTTTGGCGCGGAACATGGCGAGGTCGGCGGTTTTCATCAGTTCATTCGGTGCGGTGCCGTCCGTAGGAACGATGGTGATGCCAATGCTGGTGGTGACGACCAGTGGCTGTGCCGAGAGGTTGATGGGCTCGAGCAGGCGTTGCAGGATTTTTTCTGCGACGAAACCGGCGTCGGAAGGTGAGGCGATTTCGTGGAGCAAGATGGTGAACTCATCACCGCCGCTGCGACCCACCGTATCTTCTTTGCGCACGCGGTCCTGCAGACGCTGCGACACTACTTTCAGCAGCTGGTCACCGGCTTCGTGGCCGAGGGTGTCGTTAACACGCTTAAACCGGTCGAGGTCCAGATACATGAGTGCCCCCGAAGCGTTGCGTCGCCTCGCATGTTCGATGGCATGCAGCAGGCGCTCCTGGAACAGCGTCCGGTTGGCAAGCCCGGTCAGGGTGTCATAGAACGCAAGACGTTCCATGCGTTTCTGACTGTTCCTCATTTCCGTGATGTCGACGATCTGGATGATCACGTAGGCGATGTCACTGTCTTCGTTGCGCTGGATGACTGCATGGAAGGTGGTCCAGATCTCCATGCCGTCCTTGCGGATCATACGACGTTCCGATCGCGACGTGGTGTCGGTACCGTGGATCAGTCGCTCAAGCGTTTCTTTGAGGAAAACGCGGTCCTCTCCGGGTACGAGATCCGCAAGGCGCATTCCTGGAAGTTTGTCGTGGCGGTAATCGAGCAGTACCGAAGCGAATAGGTTGGCTTCAAAGATCTGGCCGTCGATGTTCGCGAGCAGAATGCCGACGAGCGCGTTTTCGAATGTGCCGCGGAAGCGGATTTCACTCTCCCGAAGCCGCTCTTTGGTGAGCCGCTGCATGCCGATATCGCGGGCAATGCACAACGTGCAGGCTTCGTTGCCCAGCCGGATTGATGTTGCCGACAGGAGAAAAGGAATCAGCGTGCCTGTGCGGGTACGGAACGTCACTTCTAGGTTGGTATGACTGCTCTCGCGGGACAGCAGGTTGCGCGCGGCTGCCCGGCTGCCATCATCGCCAAAGGCGTCGAGTTCCGTAATCGGCCGGTTGAGCAACTCACTCCTTCGGTACCCAGACGATTTCACGAAGGCGTCGTTGATGTCGACGATGAATCCATCGCGCTGTCGAATGATGACGACGCCGTCGGGGCTGTGCGTAAACACCTGCGAAAGTTTGTTCTCGCTTTCGTGCAGTGCTTCCTGGGCACGCACTTCATCGGAGATGTCCCGGGCCGTCAGCAGGGTACAGATCTCCGTTTCGATCTCGATGTAACGCAGCGAGATGTCAACATGCAGGGTGTGGTTACTGGTATCCAGAAGTCGCGCGCCGTGGACGGAGCCCTCACCGTTCTGTTCGAGTACTGCGTTGAGGCGGTCACATTCGTTCGTGTCAACCCAGATATGTGGCAGCAAGTTCCGGTTGCCGATGGCCTGCTCCCGGGTATAGCCGAGCAGTTTGGTGAATCCGGCGTTGAAATCGATGATGGTGCCGTCGTTGTTCCGGAGAATGAGGATCGCGTCGGGGCTGGAATGGAAGATCCGCGAGAAACGCGCTTCGGAAGCCCTCAGCCGATTGATGGACTGCAGGTATCCAGTGATTTCGCGACCGGTGATGGCCACGCTGGCGAACCCTGTGCCCGCAGCCAGGCTGATCACCTGGGCTTCGAGGATGCTGCCGTCAGGATTGTTAAGGCGCAGCTGGTTCAGTTTCTGCGGTTTTCCCGGTGAGGCGATGGCGCGGCTGATGGTCTCTTCCAATACGAAGATCTCATCGCTCGCAACCAGCGAAGCCACCTCCATGTCGATCAGTTCATCGAGGGTCTGCTCAAAGATCTGCATCGCCTGTGGGTTTGCGTTGCGAACTTTGCCATCATCATCCACGAACAGAATGACGTCGTTTGAATGCTGGTAGAGTTTTTCAAGCCGGTTTCCCGTTTGCAGCAGCGCCCGTTCACGGCTGACCGACTCTGACAGGTCGAGCAGCTGGATTAGAAGATAACCGGGACTGCCGCTCGAGTCAGTGAGCCGTCGGCAGTGCAGTGTGGATGTGTTGTTTTTTCATCCGGGGCCTGCAAATCCAGACTGGTGGACTAGCTCTTGCCCTGACCTAACTCCGTTCGCCCTCGTTTAAGAGCGTCGCTGATTACGCCACCACCGAGTGATGCAACTGGGTTCCCGACCACATCCTGCCCGTCGAGAGACAGTTGTTTCAGGAGCGTCGAATTGATGCTGACGATTTCGTCGGTCTCGCTCACCAGCAGCCTGCAGGTCGGTGCGTTGTCGAACGCCTGCGCGAAGGTATCGAGCGTGAGTGCCTTGCGACGCGGATCCCACAGCAGGATTGAGGTGGTGATCCAGATGGCGCCCAATCCCGCCAGAAGACTCACCGGCACAGAGGACTGGGGCGCATTGCCGAGCACGCTGAGCAGTGTGCCGAGGTGTGCCATCACCAGCATGACCGAGGCGACGATCCCTACCATCAGGGTCAAGCCACGACGGGTGGCGAGATTGGACACGGCGAGCGCGACCAGCAAGACGGGAATAGCGAGATCGGGTTGTGCGAAGCTCGCGTGGAGTACGAAGCCGGCGCACAGGATTACAGTCGCGATAATCGCGACCAGCTTCCCCGAAGCGGGTGCCTCCCGCCATCCTTGCGGCCTTTCAAGCTGCATTGATTCGTGTTCCCGATAAACGAGCCGGTTATCCTCACGGTTGACGCGACATCGGCCGGAAAACGCGGTCAGCGGGCCAGAATCCGGGAGCTTTCGCGAATGATGAGGGCATCGCCATGAATGCGATATTGACGTTACCGGTGGTAGGACAGGGCCTCTATGACATCACGCGCAGGGTTCGTCAGATTGTTGACGAAGCACACGTGACTGAGGGGCTGATCACACTGTTTGTGCGGCATACGTCCGCCAGTTTGCTGATTCAGGAGAACGCCGCACCGGAGGCTCGTGAGGACTTGGAGCGCTGGATGAACCGGCTGGTCCCGGAAAACGATCCGCTGTACACGCATAACGATGAAGGGCCGGACGATATGCCGGCGCACATCAAATCGATGCTCACGGCCGTCAGTTTGTCGATTCCGCTGATGGGAGGCGCAATGGCGCTGGGCACCTGGCAGGGAATATTTCTGTGGGAACACCGGCACTCGCGCCGCAGCAGGGAAGTGATCGTCAGCGTGCTTGGCGGTCGCGAATAGCATCCGTCCAGCGACGGTGACCTTCCGGGTCGAGGATCATCGACGCGAAAAAGAGCAGCAAATCGCGATGGTTGGGCGTGATCTGTGCGGCCTGCATGGCCCGTTCGCCTGCCTTCGAGTTGAGAAATCGAAAGATGCCTGAAACGTTGCCGTCTTCCTTGCCGAGAATGGGTTCAGACCAATGGCTCAGGACGTCATGCAGATCCGGCAGATCGTCCTCATCCACGCCGGCAGCGCCGGGATCGAGCACCACATTGGCCCACACAGTCCCCGCGAGAATGCAGTAGGTGTCCTTGTCGATGAACTGCTCGACCAGACCGCTGCGCTCGGTGATGTCTTCGAGTACCGGGCGAAACTGCTCGAGCAAGGCGTGATTGAGGGTGCTCATGCGCTCCTTTGCAGCGCACGAATTTCGGCAAGGGTAGATGTGAGTCGATCGAGACGTTCAGTCAGCCCTCGCAGCAGTGCGTCGTCCGCCTCGTCTGCCGCCGGCTGGCGGGCGCAGACCACTTTGTAATAGGCGCGCAAACGGCGTTCACTGTCGCGTTCTTCAGCGATGAAGCGGCCGAGCAGCGTGCCGGTTTCAGGATCGATGGTCTCATCCCGGAAGAGGGTGGTGAGCACATCGGTCGGCGGGGCCTCGTGATAGCGCAGGATGTGTTCGAACTTGTCCTGGTCACTTCGCGTGGAGCTGGCGTAGGCGAGGTCCTGACCGAAACGTTCATTCGGCTTCTCACGAACAGAGAAGCCGAGTTCACACAGCCGCTTGGCGAAGGCCGCACCATGTTCCCGCTCCCGGATGGCTACCACCTCGAGAACTGCGCGGACGTCCGCTTGAGGTGTTGCGCGGGTCCAGGCGGAGAGCAGTTCGCCGCCCCGGCTCTCACCGACGGCGATGGCGTTGAGCAGCCCGAGGTAGGTGGGTTTGGCGCTTTCTGTAGCTGCCATGATTCAGGCTCCGCGATTATCTGGTTCAATCCGAGAATAACGAAGCCACTGGAGTCGCGCGACCCCCGGGGCTGTTAACATCACCGCTTCGTTGACGTGCCCTCCCTGGGTGCGTCGCTCTTCCCGGAGTCTCAACATGCTTGAACTGGATCGGGTATCACTGCCCGAATCGAGCGAATCGCTGCGTCACGAAGTCCGCGGGTTTCTTGAAGAACACCGTGACCTGGTAGGTGAGCCGAATTCCGATTTCACCACGGGCTACAGCCCCGAGTTCTCCCGAGCACTCGGGAAGCGCGGCTGGATCGGCATGACCTGGCCCAAAGCCTTTGGCGGTGGCGATCGAACGTTTTTCGACCGGTACGTGATAACCGAAGAGCTACTTGCAGCAGGTGCTCCGGTCAGTGCGCACTGGATCGCGGACCGGCAAAGTGGACCACTGCTGCTGCGTTTCGGCAGTGAAAAGCAGAAGCAAACCTATCTGCCACCGATCACACGGGGAGAATCGTTCTTCTCCATCGGCATGAGTGAACCAAACACCGGCTCGGACCTTGCATCGGTTCGAACCGCGGCCAAAAAAGTGGATGGGGGCTGGGTGATCAACGGTTCCAAGATCTGGACGACGGATGCCCACCGGAATCACTTCCTAATCGCGCTGGTGCGTACTTCGCCTGCGCAAGGCGAAAACCGGCATGTAGGTTTGTCACAGATCGTGGTTGATCTGCGCAATGACGGGGCGAAGGTGCGACCGATCCGCAACATGGCAGGAGGTGAAGATTTCAACGAGATCGTCTTCGAGGATGTTCTGGTGCCGGACGACCGTATCGTTGGTGAACCGGGCAATGGCTGGAAGCAGGTGACCAGTGAGCTGTCCTATGAGCGCAGCGGCCCGGAGCGGTTCCTGTCCGCGTTTCGGGTGCTGGTTGAGTTTGTGCGGCTGGTTGGGCCGAATCCTCTGCCGCATGAGGCGGCGGTCATTGGTCGTGCATCGGCTCATCTGATGACGCTGCGCAAGATGTCCGCATCCGTTGCCGGCATGTTGAACGAGGGCAAGCAGGTGGATGTAGAGGCTTCCCTGGTAAAAGAACTCGGTAATAATTTTGAAAAGTTATTGCCGGAGATGACGCGCCTCGCAACATCATCTGCCCGCGGTGCCGGAACGGCGTGGCGCAGCGCCTATGAACAGACGCAGTTGCTGTCGCCGTCCTTTACGTTGCGTGGCGGTACGCGTGAAATTCTCCGTGGCGTGATTGCGCGGGGGCTTGGGTTGCGATGAGTCAGACATCCGGAAATCAGGGTATGAACGAACAGCTTGGCATCATCATCGATACCGGTAACCGCATATTTGCCGACGGTGTCGACAAGGCGGTGCTCGATACCGCGGAGCGGGGTGAGTTTGCACAAAGTCTCTGGGATGCGGTTGTGGCCACCGGGTTCCATGTGGTAGGCAGTGCGGACAGCGGGACGGGTCTCACCGAACTTTTTGCCTTGCTGGACGTCGCCGGAACCCACGCGGCACCGCTGCCGCTGGTGGAAACCCTTCTTGCGAATGCGTGGTTCGGTGCCGCGGATGATGTGTCGAGCATCGGCATTCTCGATGGCAACTGGATCGTTGATGTGCCGTGGGGGCGCCGTGCACGGCGGGTGATCGGTATCCGCCCGGACAGTGGTGAGTGTGTGATCGTCGAACAGGTCGATGTCGTCGATCAGCGGGTCAATCTGGCCGGTGAACCGCGTGACGTGGTGAAGGTGCCCGGTACAGCCCGCAAGAGCAGTACAAGCAATTCGTCAGAGTCGGCGTGGTCTCTGCTGGCACTCGGCCGGGCGGTGCAGACCGGCGGTGTACTGTCGACAGTACTGGACATCGCTTTGCAATACGCTGGCGAACGCGCGCAGTTCGGGCGCACGCTCAGTAAATTCCAGGCGATCCAGCATTCACTGGCGGTGCAGGCCGCTGAGGTTGCCGCCGCTCGACGTGCGGCGACAGGCGCCGTGGATGCTGCCGGGACGACCCGCTTCGAGGCCGAGGTTGCCGCAGCGAAGATTCGCGCTGGTGACGCAGCTACAGTTGTCGGTGAAGCCGCACACCAGGCGCTCGGTGCGATCGGGTATACACATGAACATCGGCTGCACCATTTCACCCGCAGGGCGTGGGCGTGGCGGGATGAGTATGGCAACGAATTCGACTGGCAACGGAAGCTCGGCGCCATGATCGCTGGAGATGGGGCTGACAACGTGTGGTCCTTTATCACCGGGCGGTGAACAGCATGCTGCCAGATCGACCCGAAGCACCGCTGAAGATTGCCGTCAGCGGCTGCCTGACCGGCGCTGAAATCCGTTATGACGGGAGCGGCGCGCGTTCGTCCTATCCGCATGCCCGTTTGGCCAGGATTTTTGACCTGCTGCCCATTTGTCCGGAAACCGGCATCGGCATGCCAGTACCGCGACCGCCGATCCGGTTGGTAGGCACCACGGATGCTGCACGTGCTGTGGGCATCGACGATCCGTCTCTGGACGTAACCGATCAGCTGCACAACTATGCGCTCGCAACCGTTGAGCGCCTCAAGGCATCCGATGTGTCCGGTTATGTCTTCATGAAGAACTCTCCGAGCTGTGGACTGTTCCGGGTCAAGGTCTACCCCGAAGGTGGCACCGTTTCTGCGGATCGCCTGATTCCGGTGCGCAAGGGGCGCGGTATCCATGCCGACACGGTGACCAAGGCCTGGCCGGAGTTGCCCGTAGAGGAATCCGGTCGACTCGAAGATCCGGTGCTGTGCGAGAACTTTGTGACACGAACTTTCGCCTATGCGCACTGGCGGGCCTTCGAGAAGACGGGGATGACCGCGGCCGGTCTCATCGCTTTCCACAGCCGCTACAAGTATCTGCTGATGGCCCATGACCCAGGGGCCTACCAACGCGCGGGACGGTTGCTCTCTGACCTCAAAGGCCAGGTTGAACAGAAGGCTGCAGGCTACATAGGCGAATTGATGAAGGGCCTGACTCGTCCGGCCACCCGTGGCGGGCACGCCAACGTCCTTAGCCACATCCAGGGATATCTGAAGGATGACCTGGACGGCGAATCCCGTCGGGAGCTCGCTGCGTTGATCGAGAGTTATCGTCTGGGAGAACAGCCTTTACTTGCGGTGCTCCAGCTCATGAAACATCATCAGCGACTTTTTCCTGACCGCTACATCGACCAACAGGTGTACCTCGAGCCCCATCCCGCATTTGCGGCGCTGCGGGTTCCCCTGTAGTTCACCCGGACCGACCGCCTGGGGTATGTAACTGTCAGCCAATCAGAATAAGAACCATCAATACACCTGAGGAGAGGGCCACCATGGCGCAAACACACGATCACGAAATCGTTTCGATTTATCCGTTCACCGATGCCGAAGTGGACACGATGCTGAACAAATCCAGTGAGTGCGTGCTCATGTGGGCCACGAAAGATGGCTGGCCCGTCGGAGTCACCCATGCGTTCGTCTGGCATGAGGGCAAGATCTGGATCACGTTTGCCGAACACCGTCATCGCGCTGCGGCGATCAAGCGTGACAACCGGGTATCGGTAAATGTCAGCAGCTGCGGCTATCCGCTGAACATCGCCGCAGACCCGTCTCTGCCGCGTGGTGCCATCACCTTCAAGGGCTATGGCGAATTCAAGGACGACGACGCCACCAAGAAATTCTTCTATACAGCGCTGTCGCGGAAACTCAACCCGGACAACAAACAGGGTGAAGAGTTCTTCTACAACCTGCTGAATTCGCCTCTGCGCACGATACTGATCGTCACGCCAGTCAAAAAGATCATGTACAACGGTGCTACGGCAGGAAAACACATGGCCGGCACGATCTCCGAGAGTGAACTCGGTGAACGCTTGGAAGGTGACGTGCAGCGCATGAACCGTGCCCGTGCAGCGAAGGGTCTGCCGCCACGCTGAGTGGCCAGTCCCGTTTGTTGCAAAGGCTTGTGAGGATCACTCGAACTTCCGGGTGATCCACGTGGAGGAATGACTGATGACAGAAGTGAACTCGCAACCGCCGATGGAAACCGATCCGGACCAGTGCCTTTGGGGAATGTTCACGCACCTCTCGGCGTTGTCAGGGTTTATCATTCCGTTCGGCAATCTGATCGGCCCGTTTCTGGTCTGGCAGATCAAGAAGAACACCATGCCGTTCGTCGAAGACCAAGGTAAGGAAGCACTCAACTTCCAGATCACGGTGACCATCGCGGCGATCATCGCGTGGGTGCTCATGTTCCTTCTGATCGGTTTTGTTTTGCTGCCTCTGGTGGGTTTGGCGGCGTTGGTGTTCATCATCCTGGCGGGGCTGAAGGCCAACTCCGGTGAAGCGTACCGGTATCCGTTTGCCCTGCGATTGATCAGTTGAGACGAGTGGTTTTCCAGCAGACATGCCGCTGAAAACCGATACCCGTGAACACGGCGCTCAACGGGCTGCACGTCTGGTTGAGTTGCTGGCGCTTGAACCCGTCGAAGAAAACCTGTTTCTCGGCACCAATGAGGCACGTGCACCTAGTCGCCTCTTTGGCGGCCAGGTCCTCGCGCAGTCCCTGCGGGCTGCGACGCTGACCATTGAGGTTGCGAGCGGGCTCAAGCCGCACTCGCTGCACGGATACTTCATGCGCGCAGGAGATGCGAGCCGCCGGGTTCTCTATGAGGTGGAGCGCATCCGCGACGGCCGGAGTTTTTCCACGCGTCGGGTGGTCGCCATCCAGAATGGCGAGGCCATCTTCAATCTGGATGTCTCTTTTCATATCGACGAAAGCGGCATGGAGCACGCCGATCCGATCCCCAACGTGCCTCGTCCGGAAGACCTGGAGGATGATCTCGAGCATGTGCGGCGGCTGGTCGAAAAAGGTGTATCCGACCCTCGGCTCTCACCCATGGCCGGTCATGCGCGGCCATTTGAAATGCGCTCCGTGTTCGTGCCGGGCAGCAGGGAGTGGGGTCAGGACCGCTTCTGGAATCCGGTATGGATACGCTTCCTTGCGCCGGTGGATGCGGCAGACGAGGCGCTATCCCGCTGTCTGCTCGCCTATGCTTCCGATATGGGGTTCGTCGGTACTGCGGCGATGCCGCACCACACGGAAGCACCGCGGTCTGGGTTGCAGATGGCAAGTCTCGACCACGCCATCTGGTTCCATCGGGACCCTGACATCAATGAATGGATACTGTTTCATCGAACCACACCCTGGGCGGATTCGGCGCGGGGACTCTGTCATGCGCAGTTCTTCGACCGCAGCGGTGAACTGATCGCTTCGGTGACACAGGAGGGGTTGCTGCGACGGGACGCCTCGGCATAGGGTTGATGGCGCCAACGTCGTTCTGAGCAATCAGACCATCCGGGACAATCAGATTCTGCGGCGTTCCAGTTTGCTGACTTCGATCAGCACACTCTGCTCACTGCCGTACAGCTTCAGCGTGGTGAGCTCCTGGTCGTCCAGTGGCAGATGGGTTGCGTCGGCGAGTCGCTGGTCCCAGGTCGGGTCGATCACTTCCCACGTGCCGTCGATGCGGATTTCATTCCAGGCGTGGAACGCAAAACCAAACGGCTTCTGGTCGCGATAGGCGAGCCCGATGACTGTGCGGGCGCTGAGGCCAATCTCCTGGGCGAGAACCGTGAGCAGGTCAGCGAAGTCCGTGCATTCGCCATAACCACGATCCAGTACGGTTTCGAGGGCCGCCGGTTCGACACCTTCTCGGTATACGAGGTGTGAGCGCAGGAGCGCAAGGATTGCTTCGAGCCGGGCGACTTCGTTCGCGTCAGCTGCATTCCGCGCTGGCATGGTGACGTCGCGCAGGAGTGCCTGCAGGCGTTCGCCTGGGAGCCGTCGATCAGGAACCGTGGATTCGGGTCGGCGCGCCAATCGCTGCCGGCGCGCGTCGATTTCGAGCAGCACGCGAGTTGTTCCGCGGTCAATGGCAGTCAGCCGCATGGACTCAATGGATTCCGGGCTTTCAATGCGCGCACTGACCGGGAGGAGATAGGCCGCCTTGAACGTTGGGCTCGACACGTTGAGTGCCGCTGATCGATCCGATAGCCGGAAGGAGAACACACCGGCGACATCGATCGATTCGGGGAGCATTGTCGGGTTCAGCCGGGTAACGGTCGGGCCGATGCTGGTTTCGGTTTCGAGCGTAAATCCTGTGTCATCGCGGTCTCGAAGCGTGTAGTTCGTGCTGCGGATGCGGCCGCCGTCGAACTGGAGTGCTGGCGCACGAACGTGGCTCAGCAGGAGAGGATTCTGTTCCCGCAGCCAGAGTTCCACACGCAGGAAATCGGCGAGCGTGTAGTCACCGTCGAATCGGGCATGCATCGGCGATTCGCCATCAAAAACCAGCGAACCTTCGGTGTTGCGGACAAGTCGGGTTCGTTCGGCACGTGCGTCACCGCGTTGAACTGTCTGTTCAGCCGTTCGCAGGCGCCAAGGCGTGACGGGTTCGAATTCGAGGGTCTTGCGGATGTTGACCGGCTCATTGGCTGCGAGCAGCAGGTGGGTATGGGATCGATAGCGCCAGCCGCCATCGGCGAGGCCCCCCGAGCGCGTGTGCAGGAAGCCGGTGTGTCGGTTGGCCGTTTCAATCGTGTACCAGTGATCGCCACTGAGGCCGCGGGTAATGCGAATCAGCTCGTGCACACGGGATTGTTGCCAGGTCAGCAGCAGGATCAGCGCCAATGTGCCGATCAGGCCTGAGGCGAAGCGGATCAAACGCAATAACTCCCGAGAAACTCCGGCAGTCTAACAGGCTGCTGAAAAAGCACGCTGTTGAGCGATCCATGGATGGCCGGCGAATCCGGTGTGCAGATGCAGAATCTGGCAGGAATGACCCATGGCCGTTGCCGCGTCCCATGGTTCACCCGTGTCCCATGAGCGAGGTGCCGATCAAGCCGCTCCGTTTCTAGTGGTGATCGTCCCGCGTCAGGCGTCCGGAGGATTCAGGTAGCGAACAATGGTCGCCAGCAGCTCTGCGTTGGTGTCATAACGTTGGCTGCGCAGCACCTTCCTTTCATGGCGATTGAACGGTTGGGCGACGTGGGCGGAAAACACGCCGGTTGCCGATATGAAAAGCCCATGTGCACCTTCAGCAGGGGAGAAATTGGGTGCAAGGCAGAGATCGTGCAGCGGCACACCTTCGCGATGCGGCACCATCGCCAGCGGCTTCCAATGGCCCTTGTCTTCACCAGCCGTCAGCGCGAACACCCGGCCCACGCGGTCGCTGTAACCGACGACGTCGAGCATCTCGAGCAGTTCGGCAATCCATGCCTGGCGAGGGTCGGTGTTGCGGACTTCGTCCACTCCATCGATACGGTCGACAACTTCGCCGTTGTTGAGCTTTTCGAGAGCCTCGGTCACACCGGCGAGTTTGTCGACCTCCTCGGCGTCATGGGCGGCGATCTTCTGGAAGTCCACGAGGGAGATGATCTCCTGCGCACGTCTGGCCTGTCGGATCAGGTCGGTGATGGACTCTTTGTTCTCGTTTGAGGTGCTCATGCCTGAAGACTAGACCAGATTCCGGAATCCGGGCGTTCCAGAAGACCGGGTCACCGTACGCTGGGGTACACTGCGCGCCTCTGTGGCAACAGGCGCGGATCGACGTTTCGATGAGTGACAAAGACAGCACTGCCGGGAGCGACTTCATCCGGTCGCGGGTGCAGAAAGACATCAGCGAAGGGCGCTTGCCGCAGGGGGTAGTTACGCGGTTTCCGCCGGAGCCGAACGGTTTTCTGCACATTGGTCACGCGAAGAGCATCTGTCTGAATTTCGGTGTCGCGAATGAACACGGCGGTGCCACGTACCTGCGATTTGATGACACCAATCCCCTCAAGGAAGATGACCGCTACGTCGAAGCCATCAAGGCGGATGTGCGCTGGCTCGGCTTTGAGTGGGCTGATCGACTCACACACGCATCGGACTACTTCGAGCAGCTTTACAGCTTCGCTGCGGATCTCATCAAGGTGTGCAAGGCTTTCGTCTGCGATCTTTCGCAGGAACAGATGCGTGAGTATCGCGGCACGCTCACGGCGCCCGGGCGCGACAGTCCTTACCGGAATCGATCGGTCGAAGAGAATCTCGATCTCTTCCGGCGCATGCGTGCCGGCGAGTTTGCTGACGGGTCGCGGGTACTGCGGGCCCGGATCGACATGGCATCACCGAACATCAACATGCGTGATCCCGTGTTGTACCGCATCCGCAAGGTCTCGCATCAGCGCACCGGCGACGCTTGGCCGATTTATCCCACCTATGACTATACGCATTGCATTTGCGATGCGCTCGAACATATTTCCCATTCGTTGTGCACGCTGGAATTCGAGGATCACCGTCCGCTCTACGACTGGGTCATCGACAACATCAACGTCAACTACCACCCGCCGCAAATCGAGTTTTCGCGGCTTGGACTCGAATACACGGTGATGAGCAAACGCCTGCTGCACCGGCTCGTGGATGAAGGTCATGTGGAAGGGTGGGACGATCCCCGCATGCCGACTATTGCCGGCCTGCGCCGCCGGGGTTATACACCGGAATCCATCCGTGACTTTTGCGCTCGCGTCGGTGTGACCAAACAGGACAACACCATCGAGATGGAGCTGCTCGAATTCTGTATCCGTGCAGATCTCGAAAACCGCGCGCCGCGAGGCATGGCTGTACTCGATCCGCTCAAGGTGGTACTCACCAACTGGCCTTCGGGGCGGGTGGAAACGATGCAAGCGCCCTGGCATCCAAAGCTTCCCGCACTCGGCGGACGGGACATGCCATTCAGCGGCACGCTGTTTATTGATCGCGATGATTTCGCCGAGTCGCCACCGCCCGGTTTCAAACGTCTGGCACCCGGGGGCATCGTGCGGCTGCGTTATGGTTATGTCATCCGCTGCGAGTCTGTGGTGAAGGATGCGGCCGGTCGCGTGACAGAGCTCGTTTGTACTTACCTGCCGGATTCACGCAGTGGCCAGGATACGAGCGGTGCCAAACCCAAAGGCGTGATTCACTGGGTGGATGCAGGCAGTGCCGTACCGGTTTCGATCCGGCTGTATGAACGGCTCTTTTCTGTCCCGAATCCTGATTCCGCACGCTTCACAGAAGAACTGAATGCCGACTCATTGCGCGTAGCAACAGGCCTTCTAGAACCGGCGATTGCCGCGAGCCTTGAAGATCGGTTCCAGTTTGAACGGGTAGGCTATTTCGTCCGGGACGAAGAGCGCCCGAACACCTGGAATCGCACGGTTTCCCTCAAAGACTCCTGGACCCCTGGGGCGTAACGATGCAGAACACCGTCACACTGATGGAAGTCAGCCCGAGAGACGGGTTGCAGAACGAATCCAAGGTGATCAGTACCGAACAGAAGATCGAGCTGATCGAACGTGCCATTGCGGCAGGCTATCGGCGCATTGAAGTCACCAGTTTCGTGCACCCGTCTAAGGTGCCACAAATGGCGGACGCAGAAGAAGTTTGTCGTCTGCTGCCACAGATAGGCGACGTTACCTATACCGGCCTGGTGCTCAACGACCGCGGTTACCGGCGGCTGCTGGCAACGGAACGGTTGCATGAGACCGGTCTCGTCGTACCGGCATCGGATACGTTCGGGCGGCGCAACCAGGGCATGGACGTTGTTGAAGGCATCACCATGGCGCGTGGCGTTCTGCGGGATGCGAGGCAACGTGGTCATCGGGCGCAGGTCACGATCGCCGTGGCTTTCGGCTGTCCTTTCGAAGGTGAGGTTCCGGCGGAGCGGGTGGTCGACATTGCCAGGGTGCTCGCTGAAGAAGGTCCGGTGGAGATCGGACTTGCGGATACGATCGGTGTGGGGGTCCCTACGCAGGTGCTCGACCTCTTCGGTCGACTGCGGGCGGTTTTCGGTGCGCAGAT
>VGVE01000045.1 GCA_016874135.1 Gammaproteobacteria bacterium
TGTGGTGGTGACCGTGTTGCCATGGCTCATTCAGATGGCCGGCTTCATCTATCTCACGGGTGCCCTGTTGTTGGGTGCCGGATTTCTCTACTGGGCGATCGTGCTGATTCGCAACCGGAATCCCCGTGCGCCCATCGAGACCTTCCGCTACTCGATCATCTATTTGATGGCGCTGTTCGGTGTGCTGCTGGCGGATCACTACCTGTTGCCACCGACTGTGTGATGGCCAACATGAAACGCGGGGCGATGAGCGGTTCGATCCGGTCGACGGTGCTGCTTTGTGTCGGGTTGATTGCACTCGTCGTGGTGCTGTTCGTCATCAAGGTCCTGCGCCCGGTCAGTCTCGATGAAGAAGCGTTGCGCGAGCTTGGTGTGGTCCTCCTGCCGGTACCACGCGAGTTGGTGATCGAAGGTCTGACCGATATCACCGAACAACCCGTAACCGTCGACAGCTTCAAAGGTCGATGGAGTTTCGTTTTCTTCGGCTTTTCTCATTGCCCGGACATCTGCCCAACAACGATGGCGGAGATGGGCAAGGCCTTCCGGGAGCTTGCGGAAAAGTCGCCCAATATCGCCAAACAGATGCAGGGCGTGCTCGTCACGGTCGATCCCGAGCGTGATGATCCGGAAACGCTGGAGCGCTATGTCCGAACGTTTTCAGCAAGTTTCACGGGCATGACCGGTACACGCGAATCGCTCGCCGACTTTGCGACGCAGGTGAATGTTGCGTTTGGAAAAATCCCGGACGGCAATGGCGGCTACACGGTTGATCACACAGGGAACATCGTGATCATCAATCCGCAAGGGCACTATCGCGGCTTCATCAAGATGCCGCAGTCTGCACATACGATTCGTGAAACTGCGACCTCGTTGTGGGAACGATACCCTGAAGGGTGATCGGATGATGGCCTGCCGCTGAAGGTGGACGTTAGGCCGGAATCAGCTGAGCCCCCGCACTGTGTTCGGGTCGAAAATCCGCTCATCGATGTAGTCGAAGCCGCGCAGCAGGTTCTGCACAATCCGCTTCATCTCCCGCGGATTGAGCGTTCGCGTTGCCGGGTTACCTGACGCTTCAATCGAGATATGGAGTCGCCACAACCAGAAACTCGTGGCGGCGTACAGGCGGAACGGCGAGAAAAACCACAACTCCTGCCGCGACAGTTCGCGAACGCCGTGATAATCCCTCATCAGCGCCATCAGCTTCTCAGTGTTCAGCTGACCTGTGACATCGCAGCACCAGTCATTCACAATCACGCCAAGATCAAAGATCAATGGCCCGTGTGCGGCGTGATGAAAATCGATGATGCCAGTCAGGGTGTTGTGATCAAAGAGCACGTTGTCCCTGAAGATGTCGCCGTGAATGACTCCACGAGGGAGTGCCCCAACATCCGCTCGACCGAGAATCGACTGGATGGTTGTCAGCGCGGTCTCGAGTGAAGCGGCACTGCTGAAACCAACTCGGCCGTAACATGCCGCCGCACGCTGCTGCAGCCATTGGGAATCGCGGGGATGGGCCGGTATCCGCGATGCGACAGGGGCTGCCGTTAAATGCAGGCGCGCGACCACGCGTCCGAGCGCGGCGAGCTGTGCTTCGGTGGGGAGCGTCGCGTGCGAACCCGGCAGCTTGCGCTGCAGCATTGCTGTCTTGCCCTGCAGCATCAGATCCAGCCGTCCGCGCCGGTCCGGCAATGGCGCAGGCACCGGCAGACCTGCATCGTCCAGCTGCAACAGAAGATTGAAATACTCATCACCGGAATAGGGAGGGCGTTCAAGGAGCGTCAGAACGTAATCGCCTGAAGTCGTACCCAGAAAGTAGTTGGTGTTTTCAATCCCGCCGTTGGCGGGCCAACAGCGCAGGAGGCGCCCGATGTTGTAATGGGCGAGGGCCTCTTCAACGACATGCTGAGATAGAAGGGTGATTGCGTTCAAAATTCGACGATGAGCCAGCTTGGTAACAGCATCCCGGCCTGATCGAGCTCGCCCTGGCCACGGGTCGGATCCGCTGGTCGAAGGTAGTAGGATTTGCCCGTGGCCGGGACGATCAGAACCTGCCGCAAGTGCCCGTTCTGCCAGTACTCGTAAATCGTGCGCTCTTCCCCGGCGATGATCGTGACATCCGGACCGTCGTCCAATTCAGCGGCTCTGCCAGCACCTGGCAGGACGCCCACGAGCGCGCCTGCGACGATTGCAGACGAGGCAAGGAGCCTGCGGAGCGAGGGGTAGTGTAGAGTCATCGGCCGAAGATGCTTGCTAATGAGGAAGATGGTGACGCAATCCGCCGATAAAGCAACTCCGGAGACATCTGCACCTTTGTTGCTGGTGGATGGGTCTTCCTATCTCTTCCGGGCTTATTACGCCCTGCCGGAACTCACCAACTCGGCGAACTTCCCAACGGGCGCGATCCGTGGCGTGATCGGCATGCTCAAAAAACTGGCGCGAGACTACGCAGGCAGCCCGATTGCGGTGGTCTTTGATGCCCCTGGCAAGACCTTCCGCGATGATTTTTACCCTGAGTACAAGGCAAACCGCGACGCGATGCCGGAAGACCTGCGGCGGCAGATCGAGCCGATCCACCGGATTATCCGGGCAATGGGGTTGCCGCTGCTGGTCGTCCCTGGCGTGGAGGCGGATGACGTCATCGGTACGCTCGCAGCGCAAGCCACGCGCGAGGCGCGAGACACCATCATCTCCACCAACGACAAGGATATGGCACAGCTGGTGTCGCCCCATGTGAGCCTCGTCGACACGATGAAGGACGTGAAGTTCGATCGGGAAGGTGTGATTGCCAAACACGGCGTTCAACCCGAGCGCATCGTTGAATACCTCGCACTCACCGGCGACACCGTCGACAACATTCCAGGCATTCCGAAGGTGGGTCCCAAGACCGCCGCCAAATGGCTGAACGAGTACGGATCACTCGATGCCCTCATCGCCAATGCCGCGAAGATCAGTGGCAAGGTCGGCGAGAGCCTGCGTGAGCATATTCACGTCCTGTCGATTTCGAGGCAGCTCGCGACCATCAAGTGTGATGTGGCACTGGAAGTGGGCGTGCACGACCTGGTGTCTGCGCCGCCCGATGATCAACTGCTGCGAACGATTTTCAGCGAGCTTGAATTCCGGACCTGGATAGACGAGCTCGGTGACGCCGCAGGTCCTCAATCCATTTCGAAGCAGACGCCTGCCCAGCTGCCCGCGGCCCCTGCACGCGAAACGTCCTATGTATGCATCACCACGGCAGAAGCGCTGGATGAGTGGATAGACCGTCTCCAGAAGTCGGTCGTCTTTGCGTTCGACACAGAGACGACGTCGCTTGACTACATGCAGGCGGAGATTGTGGGTGTCTCCTTTGCGGTGGAAGCGGGCGAAGGCGCCTACGTTCCCGTTGCTCATGATTACCTTGGTGCATCGCAGCAGCTTGAGCGCGGCTATGTGCTCGATAAGCTGCGACCGCTGCTGGAAGACCCGCAGCAGATCAAGACCGGTCAGAACATCAAGTACGACATGAGCGTGCTCGCCAACTACGGTATCGAGCTGCGGGGTGGCGCCTTCGACACGATGCTCGAGAGTTATGTGCTCAACAGCGTCGCCAGTCGCCACAACATGGATGATCTCGCCATGAAGTACCTTGGCGTGAAGACCACCCTGTTCGAAGAGGTGGCTGGCAAAGGCGCCAAGCAGCTCACCTTCAATCAGGTAGAGGTGGGTGCCGCGACGCAATATGCCGCCGAAGACGCAGATATCACGTTGCGGCTGCACCAGACACTGTGGCCTGCTCTCTCCAGGGAACAACACCTGACGGCTGTCTTTCGTGATATCGAAATGCCGTTGATCCCGGTGCTGTCACGCATGGAGCGTCACGGCACTCGCGTGGATGGCGCCCTTTTGAAGGAGCATAGCCGCTGGATCGAAGAACAGCTTGTGCGGCTGCGAGGAGAAGCCTGGGCTGCCGCGGGTGGCGAATTCAACCTCGACAGCCCGAAGCAGCTGCGGGAAATCCTGTTCGAACGCCTCGGTATTCCGGTTCTGCGCAAGACACCGGGAGGCCAGCCGAGTACCGCCGAGCCGGTTCTTGAAGAGCTGGCTGATGACTATGAACTGCCACGCATCATCATGGCCTGGCGCGGGCTCGCGAAGCTCAAGTCCACTTACACGGACAAGTTGCCGCTGCAGATCAATCCGCGAACTGGCCGGATTCACACGTCTTACCATCAGGCTGTCGCGTCGACCGGGCGGCTGTCTTCTTCTGATCCCAACTTGCAGAACATTCCGATTCGCACCGCCGAAGGCCGGCGGATACGCCAGGCGTTCATCGCCCCCGAAGAATGTCGCATTCTCGCGGCGGACTACTCGCAGATTGAGCTGCGCATCATGGCGCACCTGTCCGGTGATGCATCGTTGACGGCGGCGTTTGCGAGCGGACTCGATATTCACCGTGCCACTGCGGGCGAGGTGTTTGGAGTTGGGGCTGACGCGGTTACCGACGATCAGCGGCGCAGTGCCAAGGCGATCAACTTCGGTCTGATCTATGGCATGTCCGCGTTTGGTCTGGCGCGCCAGCTGGGTATCTCCCGAACGCTCGCTGCGGATTACATCGAACGGTATTTCGCTCGTTATCCCGGCGTGAGAGCGTACATGGACAACACGCGCGTCCTTGCTGCGGAACAGGGTTTCGTCGAAACAGTGTTCGGCCGGCGACTGTATCTGCCGGAAATCAGCTCAGGCAATGTGCCGCGTCGTCAGGCAGCCGAGCGCACTGCGATCAATGCACCGATGCAAGGTACGGCAGCCGACATTATCAAGCGCGCGATGATCCGGGTGGACGAAGAGCTTCGAAACCGCGGCGTACCCGCGACGATGATCATGCAGGTTCATGACGAACTCGTGTTCGAGGTGGAGCGCTCAGCCGTTAACGAGGTGAGGTCAATGGTCTGTGAGGTGATGCAGAACGCTGCACAGCTCGATGTTCCGCTGATTGTTGACTGTGGTGAAGGCGACAACTGGGACGAGGCGCACTAACGCATCGATGATGCCGCGCGTCGTGGGCGGATCAGTGACTGGCGCTGCTGCGACGCAGATTGAGACGCAGGTTCGCCAGGTGGGCGAGAAAGAGGCTCGTCGCGCCGATCAAGGTCAGGATGATCTGGTGATCGTGGTCGCGCACAACGATGCCTGCAGCCAGCATGAGCAGGCCAAACAAGACTCCGGCAACAACCCGGCGATCGCGGGAGGCGGCGTCGGTTCGCCACACCGCGAGCAACGAAACCGGCGCCGCCGCAGCGAGAAACAGCCAGTGGCAGTGGTTGTGTGCTAGAGTGGCAAATATGCCGAGCGGAAATGCCAGTGCCAGGAGTGGCATCGCGAGACAGTGGACCATGCAGAGCAGGGAAACACCGATCGCGCCGCGGTCGTAGACATCGGACCCGGTTTTCACCCACTGACCGCCGCGGATTCTGCGAGCAGGCCTTGTTTGCGTAGCAGGGCGTCCGGCGCAGCGTCCCGCCCGCGGAAACGGCGATAGATTTCGTCTGCCGGCAGGCTTCCGCCCAGAGCCAGTACGTTTTCCCGGAACCGGTCCGCTACACGTTGAACTGCCGATTCATCATCGAGGCCCGCTTCATCAAACGCCGCAAAGGCATCAGCGGCAAGCACCTCTGCCCACTTGTAGGAGTAATAACCGGCGGCGTATCCACCAGAGAAGAGATGGGTGAACGCAGGCAGCTGGCTCTCCTCTGAAAGGGTGGGCAACACCAGCGTCTCCGCTGCGACGCGCTGCTCCACGCTCGCAGGCTCCGGATTGTCATTGCTTCCAGGCAAACCACACTCGGCATGGATACGCAGGTCCGTCTTGGCGAACAGCAGCTGGCGCAAAGTGGCATTGCCTGCCATGAAGTTCGCCCCTTCGATAATCCGTTCAGCGATTTTTTCGTCGAGCGGCTCACCGGTGCGCACGTTGCTGCTCAGCTTGAGCAGGAACGGTTTGTAATCCATCCAGTACTCGTTGAACTGGCTGGCGAGTTCAACGGCATCCCACTCGACGAGGTTCAAACCGGACGCTGCGCCTTCATCCACTTCAGTGAACAGCAACTGGGTGGCGTGACCGAATTCGTGAAACAGAGTACGCACCTCATCCAGCGACATGAGGGCCGGCTGGCCATCGGCAGGAGGCCGCGCGTTCATGACCATGAGCGCCACCGGAAGCGAGGCGGTTTGTCCCGGCAATGCCAACAACCGGTTGCGATCCACCACGATGTTCATCCAGGCGCCACCACGTTTTTCTCCGGACCGCGCGCAAGGGTCGAGGAAAAAGCCGGCGATCACTTTGCCGCCGCGCCGTACTTCATAAAACAGTACCGACGGATCCCATATCGGCACAGAGCCGTCGGCAATCAGTTTGAAGGTGGCGCCGTAGAGCCGTTCCGTCAGTTCGAAAAGCCCCTCAATCACGATGGGTAGCTGAAACCAGGAGCGCAGTGCTTCGTTGTCGTAGCCGAATTTCGCCTGTTCGAGTTTTTCCGCCCAATACGGCACGTCCCAGGGTTTCAGCTTCAGGTTTTGAGTTCCTGAAGTTTCTTCGGCGAAACGGGTCAGGGTCGCGAGTTCGTCTTCTGCCGCGGGCCGTGCTGCGGTCTCTAGTCGACTGAGCAGCGCCCATACCGCATCTGGCCGTTTGGCCATTTTCGAATCGAGGCTCAGTTCGACATAGTTCCTGAACCGGACGAGCTGCGCCTGCTCCTGCCGCAACTTGAGGATCTCTTCAAGTATCGGCCGGTTGTCGAGAGCCTTGTCCTGACCCCTGTTCCGGAATGCGCGATAGAACGCCTCGCGTGTTGCAGGGTCATCCGCCCAGGTGACGATCGCATAATTGACGCCGTTGACTACGAAGTGCCACGGCCCGCGGTCAACAGAAGCGCTCGCCACGCCATCTTCACGCGCAGTTTGGGCCGCCATTTCGAGCAGGGCGTGTGGAATACCGTGGATCTGGTCGGCTGCTGTGAAGGACACCCGGGCGGTCCGTTCGGCCTTCACGAGATTGGTGCTGAAGGTGTTTGAAAGTTCGGCAAGCCGAGTCTGGATGATCTGGAATCGTTCTTTGGCCTCGCCGGTGAGGTGTACACCGGAGCGTTCCATGCTGCGGATCGATTCATCGAGAATGCGCCGTCTTACCGCAGTTAGCTGCGCGCCTTCGGTGCTGTCCCGAAGCGCCGCCATCGCCTTGTAGACCCCAGCGCTCTGGCTCATGCGGTTGCCTAAGGAGACGTAACGCGGGCGCACCGCATCCCACGCACTTTGCAGCGCATCAGAGTACTTCACGCTAAGCAGATGGGTGATTGCGCCAGCCACACGGCCGAGGCGCAGATTCAGCTGTTCGAGCGGCTCCATCAGTCCCGTCCAGCTCGGAGTACACGACGTTTCGAGATGGGTGAAGGCTGTTTCGACTGCATCCAGGAGTTCGTTGACGCCGGGTTCGACCCGTTCAGCGGTAACCGCCAACCAGTCCGGAAGATGTGCAAGCGGCAGGCGCGTGGCGTCTCGCTCCAGGGCGGACAAGGCAGCAGAACCGGTCATCGAGAATCCTCCGGGGATAGGGCGACGGCCGCTTGATTCGTCTTGTTTGACTCATCCAGTTCGGCGTCCGGGGATTGTAGCGTGTTCATCTGCCAGAGCGTTTCGAGCCGGTCGAGCAGCGTCTGCAACCCGAGCCCGGTCTGTGCGGAAAACACCTGTAGGGTGATGAGCCGCCTCGCGGTCAGCACCTTGCGGACTTGCTGCAGGGTTGCCATGCGCGTCGCCTGCCCGAGCTTGTCAGCCTTGTTGAGCAACACATGCACCGGGAGGTTCGAGTCTTCACCCCAACCCAGCATAGCGATGTCGAAGGGCTGCAGCGGATGGCGGATGTCCATGACCAGAATGATGCCGACGAGACTGTCTCGCCTCGAAAGATAAGTGTTCACCGCCGCCTGCCAATCGGCCTGGGCCTGGCGTTCAGCCTTGGCGTAGCCGTACCCGGGCAAATCCACCAGCCGATCGCCATTGGGCCGTTCAAAGAAATTGAGGAGGCGCGTCCTGCCCGGAGTCTTGCTCACCTTCGCCGTTTGCCGATTGCCGGTGAGTCGGTTGATGACGCTCGACTTGCCGGCATTCGACCGACCGGCGATGGCGATCTCCGGTCCTGCTACCGCAGGACAGGTGCGCAGGTTCGGCGCCGAAGAGAGGAACACGAGTGGCAGGCGCGGGAGGTCCACGGGGTTGTTCTGCGGCATCTTGGAGTATACTTCGTGCGCCGTTGAGGCCAGCGCGCAGTCTATCATCCAACTATCATCCATCAGGGTCGGCTCAGGGCAGAGGTTCCGCGAGCCCATCGATGTCAGCACAGGGATCAGGATCTTGATTTCCACACGAAACACTTTCCGACTGGTCGTGATCTTCACGTTGTTCAGCGGCGCCCATGCGGCCATGGCAGCGGGTAACGCGGAAGCAGGCAAGGTGCAGACGGCACCCTGCGCCGCCTGCCACGGTCAGGATGGCGCTACAGGTCTCGATGGTACCTACCCGGCGCTCGCGGGCCAGAACGAACGTTATCTGCTGCGGCACCTGAAAATGATTCAGAGCGGTGCGCGCAACATCCCGCTCATGGCGGGTCAGCTTAACGGCAAGACTGAGCAGGACCTTGCGGACCTCGCTGCGTATTACGCCTCACTTCCGGGCAAGCTTGGTCAGGCCCAGGGCGATGACGCTTCGATTGCGCGGGCGACCGCGTTGTATCGCGGTGGCAACCTCGAGAAGAAAGTACCGGCTTGTTCGGCTTGCCACTCACCCACAGGTGGCGGCAATGCGCCAGCAGGATTTCCACGTGTCTCCGGCCAGTCCGTCGAGTACACAGTCGCCCAGCTGACGGCCTATCGTGAAGGAGTTCGCAAAACGGACGATGACTATGGCGGCATGATGCGTGGCGCGGCGGCCGCTCTGAACGACACGGAGATCAAGGCGCTGGCGGACTACCTGCTCGGCGTGCATTGATCAGGTGGCGTTCAGGGTCACGATTCTATCGTTGGTCCCCGCCGTCGAAGGTAGAGAAGCGAGCGCTAATCACCCGAAAATTCCCACGAGTGGAGAACCCCATGCGTTTTACCGGCAAACCCCTTGCGGCATTGGTCGCGTGGCAGCTGCTGCTAGCATCGCCTCTGGCATCTTCATCGGCTTACGCGATCGAAGAGCTCACTGCTGGCAAACACTACGAAGTATTGCCGCTGCCGGTTGCGACCGCGGATCCGGCGAAGATCGAAGTGGTCGAGATGTTCTCCTATGCCTGTGTGCACTGTTTCACATTCGACCCGAGCCTCGAAGGCTGGCGGTCTGCGGCGCCTGCGGACGTTTCGTTCCGTCGTACGCCGGCGGTGTTCAACAAGGATTGGGAGTTGCTGGCGCAGGTGTACTACGCCGCCGAGGTGCTGAACATCATCGACAAGGTCCATACGCCAGTGTTCAACGCCCTGCACATGGACAGTGTCGACTTGCGTGACCCGGAGCGGGTAGCGGCGCTTTTTGAGAAGCACGCCGGGATCAAGAGCGATCAGTTCAACGATGTCTACAACTCCTTCTCGGTACGCAGCCGGGTACAGCAGGCCATCGGCAAGGGCAAGGCCTATCGCATCACCGGAGTGCCCACGCTCATTGTCAACGGCAAATACCGTGTGGACGGGCAATTGGCGGGCAACAACACAAAAATGCTGGAAGTGGTCGACTTTCTGATCGCGAAGGAGCGCGCTGGCACGGCCGGAAAACCGCAGGCTGTCACGCAATAGACAACGTAACCGATCGATCGCCGTCTCCTGGCGGCCAAATGCCAGACAGTTTGCAATCCGCGCGGCGGCGCATGTCTACACTGCACTCGAAGTTGTACTCCCGAGTAGCCATGAGATCCTGGGCTTGGCGTGCACGGCACGCAGAGACAGTCACACCCGTGCTCAACGCGAGGTCGATGACAAGATCACCAACGTTGTCTGCCGAACCCCTCCGGCTGTTGTCCTTCAACATCCAGGTGGGCATTCGTACGACACGCTATCGCCAGTACGTGACCAACGGCTGGAAATACCTGCTGCCCCATACCGACCGCATGCGCAACCTCGGCCGGATCGCCGACCTGGTGAGCGGCTATGACATCGTTGCGCTGCAGGAAGTGGATGCCGGCTCCATTCGCAGCAACAACGTCAATCAAGTGAAGTACATGGCGCATCAAGCCCAGTTCCCGTACTGGTATGCGCAGCTGAACCGTGACCTTGGTCCACTCGCCCAACATGGCAATGGTCTGCTGTCTCGCGTTCGTCCACTGAATCTTGAAGACCACAAGTTGCCCGGCGCCATCCCTGGGCGTGGTGCGATCGTCGCCAGAGTGGCGTATGCCGGAGTCGAAGTGGTCATCGTTCTCCTGCACCTCTCTCTCGGTGCCGGCTCACGTCAGCTGCAACTGGAGTACGTTTCCCGGCTTATCGCCGGTGAAGAACACGTGATCGTGATGGGCGACATGAATACATCTGCCTGTCGTTTGCTGAGGGATTCACCGCTCGGGCGCTCGGTGTTGCAGCCCGTGGATGAACTCGAGCCTACCTATCCGGCGTGGAAGCCCAACGCATCTCTGGAACACATCCTCGTCAGTCCGGGATTTCGCGTCGATGACTATCAGGTGCTCAACTGCGACATATCAGATCATCGGCCGGTCGCAGTGTCGTTGTCTCTGACCTAAGGGACCCGCATACCCTGATAACGCTCTTGTAGAGGGGCAGGGCCGGCGGTTGCCCACCGGCCCCGGCAGGCAGCTATTGGGCTGCTGGCGCAGGCGCCTTGTTGGCGCGTGTGCAGGCGGTGTCGAGTAGTTCCGGGAAGTTCTTCCGGTATTCACTCTCACAGAAAGCGATGGTGTTGTTGGTCGCAGTCACGATGTAGGCCTGGATAGCCCGAGCGTCCGCTTCGCCGAGCACATGATCGAACTTCGGCATGCCCTTACCCTGGAAGGCGCCACCGCGAACGATCGCATCAAACGCCTGATGGGTATCTGCGCTGGCATAACGCAAGTCAGGCAGCGAGCCTGAGCTGACGAGACCACCACCGTGACAGACCGAGCAGTACTGGTGATAGAGCAGCGCGCCTTTGTCCGTTTCTTCCTTGGTGGTTTCCATTGCTGGTGGTTTCGGCAGATCGATGAATGCCACTTCCTGTTTCGGCAGCTCCTGCTTGCCGCCGAGTTTGTAGACGAGCAATCGCCCTTCTTCGAGCACGTTGTTGTGATGTCTCGGTACACCAGATGCGAGTCCATAGGCGCCACCCCAGCCGGCGACAACGGCGACATACTGTTCGCCATCAACGCTGTACGTGACCGGCGCCGCGATGATGCCCACCTGAACCGGCGCCTCCCAAACCAGCTGCCCGGTATCTGCGGTGTACGCAGCAAAGTGGCCATCGGCACGCCCCTGGAAGACCAGGCCGCCGGCGGTTGACAGCAGCCCACCGTTCCACGACATGGCGTGCTGAACGCGCCAGACTTCCTTCTGTGCTACCGGATCCCACGCAGACAGATAACCTTTGATGTCCTTGAGGTCCGCGATCATGGTGTCGGGATCGCTGCTCGGGATCGTCTGACCGAAGTCGACGCCAGTATTCCATTCCGTCGGGTTGTATTTGAAGGCGTTGTCCTGGCCGTATTTGAAGGGCAGGTCGAGCACCGGGATGTAAACGAGACCTGTGCCTGGATGGAAGGTCATCGGGTGCCAGTTGTGGCCACCATAAGGTGCAGGGCGAATCTTCTTCGGATCGTTCGCGTAGTGCGCGTCCGGGTTTTCGACCGGTTTGCCGGTTTCCGGATCGACGTGAGTCGCCCAGGTTACGGGAACGTATGCTTCGGCGCTGATGAACTCACCATTGGTACGATCGAGCACGTAGAAGAAACCGTTCTTTGGCGCCTGCATGATGACCTTGCGTTTCTGGCCGTTGATATCCAGGTCCGCAAGAATCATGTGCTGTACAGCGGTGTAGTCCCAGGTGTCGCCGGGGGTCGTCTGGTAGTGCCAGACGTAACTGCCGTCGTCCGCGTTGAGCGCGACGATCGAAGACAGGAACAGGTTGTCGCCGCCTCCGGGGCTGCGGATATAACGGTTCCACGGCGAGCCGTTGCCGACACCGATATACAGCTGGTTGAGCTCCGGGTCATAGGACATGGAGTCCCACACGGTGCCGCCGCCACCAACCTTCCACCATTCACTGCCGCGCCAGGTAGCGGCCGCAGTCTCCATCGCCTTGTTTTCGAAGGGCTGCGAAGGATCTCCGGGCACGGTGTAGAAACGCCAAGCCTCGGAGCCATCTTCGGCGTTGTAGGCGGTGACATAACCACGCACGCCATACTCCGCGCCGCCGTTACCAATCACCACCTTGTCCTTCACGACACGCGGTGCGCCGGTGATGGTGTAAGGCTTGGACTGATCGACTGTGACTTTTTCCCAGGCGACCTTACCGTCGGTTGCATTGAGAGCGACCAATCGACCATCGATGGTGCCGACGAAGATCTTGCCTTTCCACGCTGCCACACCACGGTTGACCACGTCGCAGCAGGCATATCTGGCATGCTCTCGCGGGACATTTGGATCGTGAGACCAGATGAGCTCGCCGGTTTTGGCGTTGTGTGCCCATACCACTGACCAGGCCCCTGTGGTGTACATCACGCCATCGATTACCAGCGGTGTAGCTTCAAGACCGCGCCGCGTTCCGGTATCCCAGTACCAGGCGAGGTCCAGATCCTTGACGTTCTCGCGGTTGATCTGATCGAGCGGGCTGTAGCGTTGCTCGTCGTAGGTTCGGCCGGTCGTCAGCCAGTTCCCGGGTTCCTTGTCAGCGTTGATGATGCGCTCGGCCGACACGTTGCCGGCAGCGCCCGGCGTGGCTGCCCCGGTACCGGCGGCCGCTTCGGCAGGTGCTGCGGACTCAGAGCTTGTGGTCTGCTCCTGGGAGCAGGCACTGAGCCACACCAGTGTGAAACCGATCACAAGAGTGCGCACAGACATGTATTCCACCTCGTTTGATGTGACGCCAGCGGGAGTGTACCAGTGCGCACCAGAGCGGGAACCCTCAGTGATCGGGATCACGCCGGGATTCGGCACGACTGGGCACAATGATGATTGGCGTCGGACCCCATCATGCAACTGCTCGAAACCACACCGCGAGGACCCAGCCGATTCGATATCTGCACCACCAGTCTGGTGCTGGTGCTGTGTCTTGGTCTGTTCTGCATTTTTGTGGAGGCCGATGGCATCGAAGCGGAAGTCCATCGGCGTGTGGACCAGACGCTGAAATGCGCGCCTCTGCAGTGGTATGCGGTGGATGTGGATGGCCAACAGGTCAGCGTCACCGGTGTGGCGGGTGATGCCAAGGAAGGAAAGGCCTTTGAAACGGCACTTCGCTCCGAGCCGGGCATTGAGATCAAGCGCTGGTCCCTGGAGACGGTGACGGATTCCGGTTTTTGCCAGGGACGGTTGGATGCTCTTGCCTTGGACTCCCAGATCACTTTCAAGCCCGGTATGGCGGAGTTTAAGAGTGGCAGTGAGACAGGGATTCAGCGCATGGTATCAGCCATCCGCTACTGCGCGCCAAAGGTTGAGATCGGCGTGCACACAACATCGCGTGGTGATGCCATGCTGAACAAGCAACCCTCCGAACCTCGTGCGGCGCTATTGACCAGGGCCCTGGGGAGCAGTGGAGTGGGTGCGGAGCAATTGATCACGCGAGGGTTCGGTGAAGAACAGCCGCTTCGCGTTACGGGATCCCCTGCGGACGATCCCCTTAATGAACGCATCACGTACAGGGTGCGGGGTGGAGCGGTATGACGTGGCTTGCACTCAAGATCCTTGGCTATCTGCTTGCCGCGTTTCTCATCGGCACGGTGGCCGGGTGGATGCTCACGAAGCTCGCTGATCGGGACCGCCTGCATACGAGACTTGCATAGGCCGCAGCTGAGATCGCTGAACTTCGCCGTCAGCAGGTTCCCCGTCCCGCAGGTAGTGACGCCTCTACTCATGCGGTCGTGGACGCTCAAGCTGAGATGATTCCAGAGGGAGACGCGGCAGAGATCCGGCCACGTAAGAACGGGGTGGTATCTGACCAGGAGCGTTTGAACGGGAAGGAAGGGATCCGTCTTCCAAACGATGAGCGGCTCGCCGAGTTGCAAAGTGAAATCGCGCAGCTGCGACAGCAGCTGGTCGAAGCGAATGAAGCCAATCGACCGAATACCGCACTCGAACTCACCATCAAGGAGCTCGAAGGGCGCCTCGTACGCAAGATGGCAGAAATCGACCGATTGCAGCGAGCGCTAAACTCCGAAGAGCGCAAGGTCGTGGAGCTCGAGCGTGAACGCGAGCTGCAAAACAAGTCACTGCTGGTGCTGCATCAGCAGCTGCAGATGGAAAGAAAGCCGCAGCGTTCGTCTGGTTAAACCCGTCGGCTTCGTCTCTTCTTGCGCATTGCATCTTGCGCGCATCAAACAGGATCGTTCTATTTCGTCCGATCTACTTTGGTTGTCGATGGACGAGGTGCGATCCTGTCGCGCTCTGGGCTCTCATGGAGCGCTCCGTGATCCATGCTTGACGGCGCTGGCCGAGGCCAGTCGAGTCGCCGTCAACGATGTTGCTGCAGATGCGCCCAGCCATCCGCCTCGTCGATGATCTCATCGAAGAGCTTGCGCGCAGCCGCTTTGATGTCACCACCCTCGATTTGGGTGCTGCGTGAACTCAATCCCGGAATCCGGGCGATCATCGTGGTCCCGGAAACGGAGTAGATTCCCGGATACTTTTTGCCGTTGCGTTCGATCGGCATCTGCGTGGGTGGAACGATCATGGGTCACTCCCGAAAAAACCTGGACTCTGGATTTCGCCGCATCATCGGCTGTCTGCAGCGGTGGCCGATTCCGAAGCAAGCGCTCCGGACCAGTTGCGGATCAGGTGCTGCCGATAGCCAGCGAACACGATGATCACGATGTGGATCAGACAACCGACAGACAGGGCAAATCCTGCACCAGCCCATTCCGTCAGTCCACCCAGGAAAAGCCCGCCCATCGGCACCAGGCTGTAACCAATGGCGTGAATCCCCATGACGCGACCGCGGAGCTCATCCGGGACACTCAGTTGCATCACTCCCATTGATGTCACCGTGAAGATGGAGGCAAAGAGCTGCGCGAGAAATGTCATCACCAGTGCGGGTACAAGCAGCGCCGCGATGGATACCCAGCCGAACAAGAGCACGCTGACCGCGGTCAATATTGCCGTGGCCAGCATGACCTGACCGAGCTGAGGATGATGCTGGTAGCGGCTGGCGATGGCTGTGCCGATCACCGCTGCAAGACCGCCGGTGGTTAACAGATAGCCATAGACCCGCTCATCGCCGCCGATTGCGTCGGCGAATATGGGCATGATCTGTGAGAAGCTGCTGGTGAAAAACATGCCGGCGAACGTAATCGCCAGAAGGGCGGTGAAGAGACGGCTGTCCCTGATGAAGCGTAATCCCTCCATCAACTGGCCGAAGGGACTCTGCGCGTTCGCCACCGGCATGTGGATGCGAATGCCAGACATGACGAGATACATGATGAAGAAACCGAGGGCGCCTGCGGCGAACAACATCCACGTGTCGCCAAAGGCGATGACGATGCCACCCAGAGCGGGCAACGCCATTCTGGTGGCCTGCCAGATGACGGCGTTGAGCGCCACCGCATTCATCACGTGATCACGATCGACCAGATGTGGATAGATCGCTACGCGCGCTGGCCATTCGATACCTGTGATCAGACTGACGATTGCGGCGATAGTGAGTACTTGCAAAAGGGTGATGCTTTCCCGCCAGTCGAGATACGCCAGCAGTGCCAACATCAAGGCGGTGAGCACAGATGTGGTCATCATGATGACGCGTTTATTGAAGCGGTCGGCGATGACACCTCCCACCAGAGTGACGAAGATGTTCGGTAAGGCGACCGCAGCGCCGAGCAGGCCGAGATTCCAAGCGGAGCCGGTCAGTTCAAACACCAGCCACCCTTGTCCGAGTGTGACCAGCTGTGTTGCGCCCACCGAAGCGAACGAAGCCAGCCAGTAGCGCAGGTAGAGCGGATAGGTCAGCGCCGGCAGGTGCTGCTCAATCAGGGATTTCATGTTGCCGGGTATAGTAGGCCGATCTCAGAGGGTTAGCCGCTGATGCGCGTGATGTTGTGTGTGGTGGGATTGGTGCTGTCGGCCGCGCTGCATGCAGGCGGTCCGACGGTGATCCTCATTTCCATGGACGGTCTGCGTCACGATTGGCCAGCGCTCAATGAACTTCCGGCGTTTGCACGGATGCGCAAGGAAGGTGGTGAGGCGTCACGCCTCACACCGGTTTATCCGTCGAATACCTTTCCCGGTCATGTCTCGTTGGCTACTGGCACCTATCCGGATGTGCATGGGATCGCCGATAACCAGTTTGTCGATGTGGTGCGCGGCCGCTATCACATGTCCGGTGACGCCAGCTGGTTGCTGGCCGAACCGCTGTGGATCGCAGCGGAGCGGCAGGGCATCAAGGCCGCCACCTATTTCTGGGTCGGCTCGGAAACGGATTGGCAGGGGCGGTCTCACAGCTACCGCATGGCGCCATTTGACGGCAAGCGACCGGAGGCTGACAAAGTTGCGCAGATCCTTGCGTGGCTCGCTCTCCCTAAGGCGGAGCGCCCGCGCCTCATCATGGCGTACTTCGCTGGCGCCGATCAGGTCGCACACGACCGTGGACCGAATAGCAGCGCAGTGCATAACCAGCTTCGATCCCAGGATGCGGCCCTCGGGAAACTGCTCGAAGGCATCGATGAACAGAAGCTTTGGACATCGCTCACGCTACTCGTCGTCAGTGATCACGGCATGACTGCGATGGGTGACTACATCGATATCGAAACGCCGCTCAGCGACGCCGGTATCGATGCGGCCTTCACGGGCAGCACTCTTGTGCATGTGCATCTTGCAGATGAGGCGGATATCGACGCGGCCCGCAAGACCCTGTCCCGGGTGATCGGTGTGAAGGTTCACTCCGCCGATGCAGCACGTGAAATGCGGATTGCGCCCGCTGAACGCACGGGAGATCTGGTGGTCACAACGCAGCCACCTCACATCCTCACGCGCCCCGACGGTTTCGCAGGTGCGCTGATGGGGTTTCTGCGCTCCTTCGGTTGGGACTTTGGTGGCCACGGTTATGATCCCGCATTGCCGGATATGGGCGCATCGTTCCTCGCCATGGGTCGGGGAGTTTCAGCCGGAACGAAGTTCAGCGAAGTGCATCAGGTGGATGTGGCGCCGACCGTCGCTGAGCTGCTCGGAATCAACCCGCCACTGAAGTCCGAAGGGAAGGCTGTGATCAGTCTGGATTCGCCCTGAGTCTCAAGGCCCCTATGCGGTGATGTGCTGCCGCTGGATCTGCCACAGACGGGTGCGAAAAATCAGGAAGAGCGTAATCGCCAGTACCCCGATGACCGGCACCCACACGGCATTGCGCGGTCCAAGCAGATCGACACAGCTACCGAGCATCACGCTGCCGAATGGCATCCCACCCATCATGCCGAGTGAAAACACCGAGAGCAGGCGAGCCCGGTGAGATTCCGGCGCTGCTTCCTGGACGATGGAGCGGGACATCGTCATTCCCATCCCCCCACAGACGCCCCAGAGATAGATCACGAAGTAGAACCAGGGCTCTGTCAGTGGCTGCGAGAGGATGGACAGGGTCGATAAGCTGACAAGACTGCCGATCAGCAACGCCCGCCCTGAACGTTCGATACCACCGCGCCGCATCAGCCAGAAAATCGTGGTGCTGCTGCCCAGCATGTTGGCCGCAAAGGCGAAAGCGATTTCTTCCGAACTGCCGCCGTAGAGATCGCGGATCATGAGCGGGATCAGGACGATGTAGCTGCCAGCAAAAAAAAGTCCCGTAGAAAAAGCATGAATCACTGCCGGCCGGATTGCTTCCGAGTGCCAGGCCATATGCAGACCTTCCGCAATGTCGCGCACCGCGTGTTGTCTGGGTCGTTGATTCGCTGCGACGGGATCCAATGGAATCCGGCGCGTCGCCAGCATGGCGCATAACATCGTGAAACTTTGGACGCAGAGAACCAGCGTGATGCCCGTATGCGAAGCCATCGCCCCGACAGCAAATCCGATGATCTGGATGAAGAACTGTACGCCGATAACTAGGATCACCACGCGCTGGATCTCACGCCCGGAGATTCGGTTGAGCAGCGCATCCCGAGCCGGTTGGGCAAATGCACCGAGCGTGCCGCCGAATACCGCCCAGGCAATGAGGACGCTGTAGGAGAGCAGGTCATTCCAGTGCAGTGTGGCGATCACCAGTGGTGGCAGCAGCATCACCGATTGCAAGATGACGAGCAGGCGCTTCTGATCCACACGATCGCCCACCAGACCACCAAACAGCAGGAGCAGCAGCATTGGAATCTGGCCGGCCATCTGGGCAAGCCCGACACGGGTAGCTGATTCCTGCAGCACCACAGCGACGAGATACGGGAACAGCACCATCTGGATTCCGCCTGGAATCAGAAATAGTGCCGAGCTGGTGAGATACCAGCGCAGACCCGACGTCATCGAACCATCCTTGCGGCTTCATGCACAATGGTCGGGATGGTGACTTATCGCGGCGTGATCTACCAGACGACGTATCGCATCGAGCGTGGCACGCCGGTGGTACAGTGTTTCGGTCGCCTCGAGTCGGGCGAGTCATTTTTGCTGCGTGATACCCGGGAACGGCCTCACTTCTACGCTTCGGCTGCAGCTATCGAGCGGATCCGCACCGTGACCCACAGCACGCCTTCATCCCATGTGGATTTCTCAGGCGCTAAAGTGGTGCGAATCGATGCACCCACGCCTCCTGACGTGCCTGGTATCCGGGATCGCCTGCATGTTCTCGGTGTGCGCACCTTCGTGGCTGATCTGCGATTCGCGATGCGTTACCTCATCGACCGGAGTGTGCGTTCAGGCGTTTGTTTGCGCGGGGAGCCGCATACAGGCGAAGGCACCCGCTGGGTCTTCGAAGACGCCGATGTGGAGCCCGCCGATGTAAGTATGGTGCCGCGGGTATTGGCCTTCGACATCGAGACCACGCCACGCGCCGACCGGTTGCTCGCGATTTCGCTGTTCGGCCTCGGGATTGATACGGTTGCCATCGTTGATGGTTCGGGACGGCCTATGCCCGATCAGGCGGTGGCCATGCCGGATGAACGCGCTGCGCTCCTTTGGTTTGCAGAACAACTGCGGCGTCTCGATGTCGATGTGCTCACGGGCTGGAATGTCATCGACTTTGATCTCGCGACATTAGCTGCCATCGCCACTCGCCTGAATGTTCCCCTGCACATCGGTCGGGATCGTTCGGCGATGAAGATACGCGCTGCGGAAGGGTACTTCGGCAGTGGTTCGGCAACCATCAGCGGCCGCGTGGTGCTTGACGGTATTGATCTGCTGCGCGGTGCCTTCGTCCGTATGGATGACTATTCCCTTGATGCGGTGGCGAAGGCGGTGCTCGGCGAGGGTAAACACGTTGAAGGCGATGTGCAGGATAGGGTCGGAGAGATTCTGCACAACTACCGCCATGATCTGCCGTCGTTTGCGCTCTATGCCCGTACGGATGCTCGCCTCGCATTGCAAATCGTCGAGCGGCTCAAGCTGATTGAGCTCGCGTTCGCACGTTCGCGCCTCACCGGGATGATGCCGGACCGGGTCGCCGCAAGTATTGCGTCCTTCGATGCGGTTTATCTCGAAGCACTGCATCGGCGGCAGATCGTTGCACCATCCGTTCGATTTGATGAGAACCAGGGCGGGGCGATGCAGGCGGGTGGTCAGGTGTTCGAACCGGTTGCAGGCTTGCACGACTTCGTCTGGGTCTTTGACTACAAGAGTCTGTATCCGAGCATCATCAGAACCTGGGGCATTGATCCCCTGCAATTCGAGCACGCAAGAGCGCTTGCGGATGAGCAGGTGGTGGAGCTTGTGAACGGCGCGCGTTTTGCACGCGCGGATTTACAGGCACCGGCGATTCTACCGGCGTTTCTCGACGTGCTTTTTCCCGCCCGCGAAGTTGCCAAAAAAGCGGGTGATTCCATTGCCTCGCAGGCGATCAAAATCCTGATGAACAGTTTCTACGGCGTGCTCGGCACGCCGGCATGTCGGTTCTACAACTCCGACATAGCCAATGCGATAACCGGACAAGGCCGCTACCTGCTGGGCTGGTCGCGGAACTGGTTCGAAGCGCGTGGCTACCGGGTGCTTTATGGGGATACAGACAGCCTCTTCGTGCAAGCGGGTATGCGGGATGAGCTTGCCGCTGAAGCGGAAGGCCACAGACTCATTGAGGCGATCAATGCCGATCTGGCCGAGCATGTGAGTGAGCGGTGGAACGTGGTCAGTCGCCTGGAACTCGAATACGACAAGCTCTATCGCAAGCTCTTTCTTGCTTCTGTCCGGCACGGCTCGGCAGGTGCACGCAAACGGTATGCGGGCATTCGTGTAGGGAGCGACACGCCTGAATTCACCGGCATGGAAGTGGTGCGGCGAGACTGGACGGAGCTCTCCAAGGTGGTGCAACGCGAACTTTACAAACGGCTGTTCACAGGGGAGCCGGTGGATGCATGGCTAGCAGGGGTCATCACCGATCTGCGCCGTGGAGCGCTCAATCACTGGCTGGTGTACCGGAAAGGGCTGCGCAAAGGTATGGAGGCCTATACCCGCACATCACCACCGCACGTGGTGGCTGCGCGCAAATCGAAAAACAAGGCGGGCGGTGTGATCGCCTATGTCATGACCACTGCGGGACCCGAACCCCTCGATGCGATCACCGCACCCTATGATCTTGAACACTATGTGGAGAAGCAGGTCAGGCCTGTAGCTGAACCGGTTCTAGCCGCCCTCGGGCTCGACTTTGCCCGCGTGGTTGGGGACGACCGACAGCTCGGACTCTTCTGAGCGCCCCTCTGACCGCCACTGTGATCGCGCCGACAACAGTACCAGCGCACTCCCGACGGCGATGCTCATGATTGCCAGTGTCCACTCGATCGCCGTCGTGACCATGACCACGAGGGCAGCGCCAGCGGAAAGTACCAACCGGGCGATCTCGAACACCACTGCGCCGGCTCTGTTTTCAAGCATGGCGCTTAAGGTGCAAAACCCGGCGAGACAGAGGCCTGCCAATGCATACAGCTCGATCGACTTCAGCTCCTTTTCGTAACCCAGCACTACGAAGGTCGCGATTACCAGCAACCAGAAGTGCACGAAGGTATAACGTTTCACGAAAGGGGTGGCAGCAGGGTCGAACTTCGGCGCTCGCCAATCATGCGGCGTCTGGTCTGTACCCTCTGGCTTGAAGTCCGGGCCTTTGAACCAGAGCAGCAGTTTGTCCCGCCAGTGTTTGGCAGCTACCGTATCTTTGCAGCCCTGTATGTAGACCTGCAGATTGGCCCAAACCGGATTGAAGCTGTTCAGCTGCTCGGTGATGCCATACACGCAGGGCTCGTTGGTGCGTTCATCTTCGAACGTACCAAAGAGGCGATCCCAGAGAATGAACACACCGCCGTAGTTGCGGTCGATGTAGCAGGGATTCTTGGCATGATGAACGCGATGATTCGATGGTGTGACGAATATGTAGTCGAACACACCCAGGCGCTTGATGTGTTCGGTGTGCACCCAGAACTGGTAGATGAGGTTGAGGCTGCCCACCGCAATCAGCATCTCTGCGGGAAAGCCGATGAAATACAGTGGCAGATAAAAAACGGCAGTAAGCCAGCCGGTGCTGGTCTGGCGCAGTGCAGTTGAGAGATTGAACTCTTCACTCTGGTGATGCGCGACGTGGGCAGCCCAGAGGATGCGCCACTCGTGGCCGTAACGGTGGGCGAAGTAATAGCAGAGGTCGTAAAGCACGAACGCGCCGATCCAGGCCGCGATACTGTGCGTCGGAATCTGCCACAGGGCATGGTCGGCGATGAGCCACTCGAAGAGAACTGCCGTAAACCCCAGACGGATGAGCCCCATGAGCCGCGACACGGTCCCCATGGTCAGGCTCGACAGCGTGTCATTCAGCCGGTACGTGTATCGGCCTGTTGCCCGGGCATAGACAAACTCGATGAGGATCGCGAGGATGAAAAACGGAATGGCATAGGGGACGAAGTTCATGACAGAGCCGCTCGGGCGCGCGTTTGGGTGGATCGTGGCCGCGTATCTTGCCGCGCTTGCGGTAGCGGTGCCATGTGTACTGTGGGCCCAGAGCGCGGGCTATCCACCGATGTGGGCTGCGGCCATCGCGGATGTGGCCGCCACAGTGGTGATCTACGCCTTTGGCCTCGTTTTTCGCAATGCGAGTGTCTACGACGCGTACTGGAGTGTCATTCCACCGGTTTTGGCTGCCTTTCTGCTGTGGACCGCGGGTGGCATTGATCTGCGCGGGGCGATTGCCTGGCTCATTCTCATGTACTGGGCGATTCGCCTTACCGCCAACTGGGCGCGCGGCTGGGAAGGTCTCACACACGAAGACTGGCGCTACATCGACCTGCGTGCGCAGACCGGCATCTTTTATCAGGCCGTGAATTTCCTCGGCATTCATCTATTCCCGACGATCCTGGTGTTTGCGGGCTGCTTGCCCTTCATGGCCATGGGCGCGAGTGATGCCCCGATGGGATTCATCGATGCGGTCGCAACCCTGGTTGGTGTTGGTGCCGTCAGCCTCGAGTGGAAGGCGGATGAAGAGCTCCGGGCATTCCGGAGAACAACATCAGGACGCGGCAAAGTGCTGGACTCCGGCGTCTGGCGGTGGTGCCGGCATCCGAACTATTGCGGTGAAATCGGTTTCTGGCTTTCCATGGCGTTGTTCGGCTTTGCGGCCTCGGGTGAGCTGTGGGTGTTTGCCGGATTTGTGCTGATGGTGCTTCTCTTTGTTGGCATCAGCATCCCGATGATCGAAAAGCGGCAGGCGGCTGCGAAACCTGCCTATGTGGATTACCAGCGGTCAACCGCGATGTTGTTGCCGCACTTTTGGAAATAGGGGCAGGGTGTGATCCTGAAGACATTGACTCTGACGATCTGCCTCTGTTGCGGCCTCTTTTCCGGCGTCAGTTTGGGTGTAGCGCAGGCGGCAAGCTGTCCGCTCGTTATCGCGCATCGAGGCGCCAGTGGTGATCGGCCGGAGCACACGCTGGCGGCTTATGCACTCGCCATCGAGCAGGGTGCCGACTTCATCGAACCTGATCTGGTGCCGACCCGGGATGGGGTGTTGATTGCGCGTCACGAAAACGCACTCGCCATCGTCTCGCTCGATGCAGCCGGAAAAATCAAGCGTGTGGATGGCAAGCCGGAGGTCCTTGAAGCGACCACCGGCGTCGGCTCACACCCGGAATTTGCAGATCGGCTGACGGTCAAGGTCATCGATGGCAAGACTATAGGTGGCTGGTTCAGCGAGGACTTCACGCTGGCGGAACTGCGTACTCTGCGCGCGCGAGAACGACTGCCAGAGATTCGTGCTGACAACACGGCGTTTAATAACCAGTTCGAAGTCCCGACTTTTGCACAAGTGCTCGCGCTCGCGCTTTCCAAAAATGTTGGCGTCTATCCGGAGCTCAAGCACTACACCTATTTCATGAATGAGGCGATGGGCGTCGATGGTCGCCCGGTTCGTCATGACACGGTGAACCTTCTCTTGCGGGATCTGCTGCAAGCCGGGGCTAACGATCCAAGCCAGGTCTTCATCCAGTCATTCGAAGTGGAGCCGCTGGACCGATTGCGCACACTCGCAGCAGCAGGTGATTCACCCGCATGGCCACTCGTGCAGCTCGTTGGGCCGCCAGAGGCCGTGCCCTATGACTTTCAGGCGAAGAGGATCTCCACCACCTATGGTCGGTTGTTGTCGGATCCTTCGACGCTGAAGGCGAAGTATGCGGATGCGATAGGGCCCGCTTACCAGGCGGTGTTGTCGACGCCTGACCTGCTCCAGCGGCTCCATGACGCAGGCCTTAAGGTGCATCCGTTTACGCTTCGAAACGAAGTGCAGTTTTTGCCGTCGGGTGTTTCGTTTGAAACTTTGTTGAGTCAACTCGTGACGGCAGGAGTGGATGGCATCTTTACGGATCATCCTGGCCTGATGCGATCGGCACTCGGAGAATGTTCAACACAACGCTGAGATCGGCTGGATTAACGGCTTCGTTGGAGTTCTTTTCATGAAAGATTTTTCAGGCAAGACGGCGGTGGTTACGGGCGCCGCCAGCGGTATCGGACTCGCACTTGCAGAGCGTTTTGCCGCGGCGCGAATGCAAGTGGTGCTGGCGGACATCCAGAAAGATGCCCTCGATCGCGCCGTTGAAAAGCTCGAGGCGACGCAGGCAAGGGTGATCGGCGTGGTCGTAGACACCATGCAGAAAGCTTCTGTTCAGGCACTCGCCGAACGGGCCATCAACGCTTTCGGCAAGATCCACATTCTCTGTAACAACGCCGGTGTTGCCTCGACGCGCAATGCCGTTGGCACCGGTATCTGGGAAGTTCCGGATGAAGACTGGTGCTGGGTGCTCGGTGTCAATCTCCATGGCGTGGTGCATGGCCTGCAGGCTTTTGTGCCTCACATGCTGGCGCACGGAGAAGAAGGGCACATCGTGAACACCGCGTCGTTGGCGGGACTGTTGCCCGGTGGTGGCACCTACGGCGTTTCCAAACATGGCGTTGTGGCGCTCACCGAGACGCTCTACAATGACTTTCGGGTCCGTAATGCGAAACTCGGTGCGTCGGTATTGTGTCCGGGCATGGTCAGCACCAACATCATCGATGCCGAACGAAACCGTCCCGATGAACTCAAACATGCAGGTGGTGCACAGTCGGAAAAAATGCGTGCCATGGGACGTGCGACCCTCGCTGCCGGCAAAGCACCCTCTGAGATCGCCGACATCGTGTTCCGCGCCATCGAGGAGAACAACGTCTACATCCTGCCGCATCCGGCGTGGGATGATTTTCTGCAGCGCCGATTTGATGCGATTCTCGCCCGCAAGGGTGCAGCGGTGATCGACCTCAACGAGATGATACAAAGACGCGCCAAAGGCGAACAGTTCTAGCGCGTAACAAATAACCGGCTGTCAGTCTGCAAAGCCGCGGTCAATCGCACGCACCGCGGGCATGCGTGTCCACAGCGCCGCAGTGATCAGCACGAGGATCAAACCGCTGACCGCGAGCCCTGTCTGCACGCCCCACTGCTGCGCAACCCAGCTGATGGGCAAGAGTCCAAGCGGCATCAACCCGTGTGACATCAGGTCGATGCTCATCACCCGTCCGCGCATGGCCTGATTCACCTGCAGTTGTACGAGGCTGCGGTTCATCGACATGTTGACCGCACTCACGAGGCCGAGTGCAGCAATAGCGATCATCGCTGCAGTCAGGGAGCTGGACAGCGCGAAGGCAACCAGTGATGCCCCCCACGCGGCTTCGGTTGCAAAAATCCAGAATCCCTTGTGACGCAAACGTCCAAGCCTTGCGAGCAAGAGTGAGCCGATGATCGCGCCTGCACCCATTCCGGTCATGAGCGTGCCCAAGGTTTCCGGGCCGCCACTGAGGATGTCGGTGTTGAATGCTGGCAACAGGCTGTTGATGGTGAGACCAAAAAGGAAGGGCATGATCGAGAGCAGGATCAGGCCGCCCACCACCGGAGAGTCAAGCACGTATCGAAGCGCATGCTGGATATCCCGCAAAGCCGAGAGGCCGCTCGCCTTGGGCGGATGCCCATCGTGTTTGATACCAAACACGCTGAAGGCCGCAACGAAATAGAGAATCGACAGCACCACGTACACCATGCCGACGCCGAATTCGCTGGTGGTATCGCCACCGGCAAGCAAGGCGATCATGTAACCGGCGAGTGCGGGTCCAAGAATGCGCGAGAGATTCCACGCCGCCGTGTTGAAGGCCATGGCGTTGAACATGAGCGGTTCACCCACCAGCTCCGGAATGAACGCGGTGCGCGCCGGGATGGACAAAGCGAGCAGTGTTCCGTTGATGAAACCCACCCAGAGAAAGTCGAAGAACGTGACACGGCCAAGCACGACGATCGCCGCCATGAACAACGTGCACACGCCGTTA
>VGVE01000046.1 GCA_016874135.1 Gammaproteobacteria bacterium
GATATCGCCGCGGATGAAACGATTATCCAGGCAGCGTGGCGCAACGGTCTTACCTGGCCGACAATCTGTGGCGGCGCGGGAACCTGCAAGACTTGCGTCTTTCTGACACTGGACGGAGCTGAACATCTGCTGCCGCCTGAGCCTTGGGAAGCAAGCGGGCTCCGCAGCATAGCTGCGTCGTTACCAGTGAATGGACAAGGTTGGCGGTTGGCGTGTCAGGCCAAGGTACTGGGTGATATTCGGTTGAGAAAATCGGGTGTGAGGAGAAAAGTTGATGGCCGTTAGCAAAAAAGATCTTGAGAAAAAACTCGAACCGGGTCAGGCGCGCGCGCGAGGCATACCGATCCAGGAACTGCTTGATGAAGAAACCGTTGACGTACCCTGGCAGTTACGTCACTCGGAGTTCACATTCCTTGGATCAGCACCGCTCTCGCGCGAGCACTACATCTCCCGGGAGTGGGCGGATCGTGAAGTTGAAAAACTCTGGTCGCGCATCTGGCAGCTGGCGTGTTTCGAACAGGATATTCCTGCGGTTGGTGACCATATCGTCTACGACATCGTGGATTGGTCGTTCATCATCGTTCGCACCGCACCGGATACCATCAAGGCGTTCTACAACTCCTGTCTGCACCGTGGCCGGCAGCTATGCGAAAACCAAAACGAATCCGCCAATTCGCCTGAATTCCGGTGCCCCTTTCACGGCCTCACCTGGAATATCGACGGATCACTCAAACAAATCCCGCCGTCCATCGCCTTTGACTTCCCGCATGTGGACAAGCGCCGCTTTGGTTTGCCTGAAGTGCGCTGTGAAATCTGGGACGGACTGGTCTTCATCAACATCGACGACAACGCCGAGCCACTGCTCGACTTTCTCGGTGATATCACCCGGCATTTCGAACGGTGGCCGTTCGCAACGCGCTGGAAAGCGACCCATACCGCCAAGGTGATCGACTGCAACTGGAAGATCGCCCAGGAAGCTTTCATGGAAGCGTTCCATGTGCTCGCCACCCACCCACAGATGAGTATCGGTCTCATGGGCGGTGATGGCTCGAACACGGAATACAACATCTACAACAGTGGTGACGCCAACTGGAGTCGAATGACGATGGCTCCGCCGATGCCCAACCCGAACCTCCCCTATGAGCTCACCGAACGTGAACTCATCGAAGAGATGTTCTTCCGCGGAGAATCCGTGAGTGAGATGGGTGTGCAGAAGATGCAAGGGAGTATCGACGATCTGCCTGAGGGGATCACGACACGCAAGCTGCTCGCCGATGCCGCCCGTGCACGTGGCTCTCACGGATTCGTAGGTTCACCACCGACCGACATGGAGCTGACATCAGCGATCCAGTACCACATCTTCCCGAACGTTTCGCCGTGGCCTGGTCCGATCTTCTATCGCTATCGGCCCTATGGCCGCGACCCGGACAAGTGCATCTTCGAGATCATGATGATGGTGAGTCTGCCAGAAGGACAACCCCGGCCACCTGCAGCGAAGATCAAGTGGCTCGGGCCCGACGAGCAGTTCGGCAGCATCTTCAACCAGGATGTCGAGAACGTTGCACGTGTACAGCGTGGCATGAAAGCTGCGAAGCCACCGGGCAACCTCACTCTCGCCAACTACCAGGACATCAAGGTGCGCTGGCATCACCGGTTGCTGGAAAAGTGGTTGAATGCCGACACCCCGCCTGTGCAGGGGCAGCGAGCGGATCGGTCCAGCTGACGAAGCTGTTCAGGGGAGTCTCCAAACGACAGACGGGAGGCGATATGCCAAGAGTATCCGAGGTCGGTGATCTTAAAGGGTTCGGCGGTGTCTACATGCACTGCCCGGATCTCTTCAAGGGGTTCATGTTCCGTTATGGGGTGCTGTGGTCGCACAGCACGCTTGATCCGGTGCTCAAGGACCTGATCCGGTTGAAGTCATCCAACCTGAACGGTTGTCGTTACTGAATTCCTGCTCGATCTGCTGCGGCGCAGCAGAATGGCATGACGGAAGAGATGATCGTGGCCATGCTCGATCATCGAAATTCGGATCTCGATGAACGCACCAAGGCTGCGCTCGATCTGGCGGAGGACTTCATCCTTAATCACGCACGCGGCGTCGACGATGCCTTTATGGCGCGCCTCAAACAACACTTCAGTGAAGCCCAGATTGTTGAGCTGACGATTGCGATCGGTATCTGGGATTCGGTGCATAAATTCAACAACGTGTTCGACATCGATCCACCGGTGGAGGACGGGACGTTCCAGGTGAATCCGCCGGATGTTCCGGAGGAGATGCGTATCCATGTGTCGGATCCGGGTAACAAGTATTGACAGGCGGGGCGACGCGCGTGAAGCAAGCCTAACGCGGGTTTGGGTAGGGATGGGCATACCGCTCTCGCGCTTCGCTGCGCGAAGCTCTGCGCTCACTAGATGCTGCGAGGAGTCACGCCTGTCATTCGCTGATCGCATCGCGATCAGCGAATGACAGGCGGATTGGCGGAGCGGACGGGACTCGAACCCGCGACCCCCGGCGTGACAGGCCGGTATTCTAACCGACTGAACTACCGCTCCTTTGTACGGTGGTGGGTGTTGCAGGGGTCGAACCTGCGACCTACGGCTTGTAAGGCCGTCGCTCTCCCAACTGAGCTAAACACCCGCTGAGTCAGTGCGTTGGAAAGAGGCGGTATGTTAGCGGCCAAACCTCGAGTGTCAATGCAAACGGCGGCGATTGGATCGAATCGGATTACTGCGGGACGACGATCTGTTGTTTTTCAGGCGCCATCGCCCCCGACAACGCGGTTATCAACGGATTCCGGGATCTCCAAAATTCCGGCAGGAGACTCGTAGGTAAATAACAGAGGGCTCGAGTGTGGTTAGACGCAGCGGACATCCTGGCGGCACCCGAATCCAGGACTGGGCTTCAAGCCTTCGAACCTGGTCGGTTTGCCACTCCACGGACCCGCGCACGACCAGCGCCTCCTGGCCATGGAAGTTCGCAGCCCGTGCGAGCCGCACACCAGCAGCAGCTTGTGCCCATACCACTTCCTCATCCCCAAAGCGGTGTAACAGCTGTTCGCTCTTCCCAGTTTCAGGCGTACGTTCTTCAAGACACAGTACCCGCTGAACAGTGTCGTCAGGATTCATCTCCCGGAGACGCACAAAGAGCAGGCAGCCGGTGTCAGAACGGGGCGAATGGTGCGAGCCATGAGGGTTGTGGACCCAGGTGAACGCAGGATAGCGCCCTGCTTCATCTGCGAACTCTCCTTCCAGGACGAGAAACTCCTCACCGAAGGGATGCTGATGCTCGGGGAACACCGACCCTGGTGCATAACGGACGAGACTTGTCGCACGTGCAGTTTCGCCACCAATACGAAACAGCGGCGCTCGCTCGACGCCGGTAGCAGGCGACGAGATGAACTGCCGGGTTTGTGGCAATGACCAGGAATACTCATCGACGCGGTCGCGAAAACGCACTTCATTGTCCAGAGTGATCAATCCGGACGGTAACACCTTTGGAGGAACAATACCCCATGATCGTCCGGGCGAATCCGAATCGGAGCATGTCCCGGGTGCGCAGTGTCAGCTGCGAGCTCGCGGCCGCAAGCAGCGCAGCGAGCCGTTCCAGTTCAACGCACTGTGATCAGTTTCCGCCTGCGTCAGGTCGACCACCAGCGGACCACCCTCTGTCAACTCCGTGCGCAGTATCCGCTCTACATCAAAGATCGTGTACGCACCTCTTAGCCGGAGCACGGACGTTCCGAACGCATCCCGGAGCAACTCAACCGGAACTTCGACTGACATGATGTACAACCTCACCATCAAGAGGCGCGCAGCATGGTGAAAGGTGGTGTTACTGACTATCCGGGGTTTGCCTGTATGTGAACAAAAACAGCAAATCGGCCGGGATTTGCCTGCTTCGACCGCAAAATTGCATTCGCCCGCAATCGCCGAGACAAATCGGCACACGCCTTACATCGGCCACACAAACCTCGTTCTTGAAGTCATCTGCAGTCGATTCCCGCTTTTTCCAGGTCTTTCTGGATCTTTTTCTGCAGATCTTTCTGCAGGTCTCGCTTTAAGTCAGCGGGCCATATTCGTACGGGTGCCCCAGCAGCCATCGACCGACCATCGCGTAGTACTGCTCGCGCCCCTGTACATGCTGCGAAATCACCTGCATATCCGCCCATGGGCGATGCAGATCATGGGTGCGGTAGATTCCGCTCGAACCACAGATCTGGTAACAGCCCTGCATCACCGCAACCGATTCGCGTATGACGTGGGTGCCACAGAGGCGCCACGCGATCCGCTGCTCCGCGGTCATCCGTGGTTGCTGCTGGATCGCATCCCAGACTTCAGCGACGGCATCATCGAGCCACGCCCGCGCACTCCGCCAGCGGGCCTCGAGCTCCCCAAGACGGTGTTGCACCGTACCGTCATCCTTGAGTGAATCGCGCGCGTAGATCGGCTTCTTTCCGGACGCGAGATCAATGGTGCTATCGAGCCCGCGACGCGCGACACCGAGTGCAAGCGATGCAAAACTCACTGCGAAGCTCAGTCCTGTGGCGAGCCGTGTCATGGGGGCATCAAATGCTGGCTGCCCACCGAGGTCCGCGGTCATCTCCGGTGGCACAACAAGATCGCGCACACTGAACCGGAAACTGGCAGTACCACGCAGCCCGGCCACATCCCAGTCATCGATGAACTGCGCCTGATCTGGCCGAAAGAAAATCACGCGCCAGAGCTGATCTGACGTTCGCCGTACCGCCCCACTAATCAATCGCGCGTGGCGACATCCACTGGAAAAACCCCAGTCAGCATTCGCTACTCCGCCTTCCGGTCGTACATCCAGAGTCGCTGTGAGGGGCGGCCCGTTGGCGATACTCTGCCTGGGGTCCGCCCAGATCTTCTTCACCAGATCCGCGTGCAGCCACAATGTCGTGGTACCGATCACGGCCGACTGATTGACACACCAAGCGGTACTCGCATCCCGCATCGCGAGTTCGCGAATCCACAAGAGGTAGTCAGGAAACGGCAGTTCAACCCCGCCGGCAGCCCGCGGAATCAACAGGCGAAACGCATGTTCCCCATGTAGCGCTTCAACGAGCTCGGCTGGCAACCCACGTTCCGCATCAATCCGCGCTTCACAAGACGTTACTTGGTCCAGCAGCGCTTCCGTGAATCCTGACTTCATCCCGCCACCTCTTTGTCACCCCCCACCCCTCTGTCACCCCCACCACCTGTCTCCCCCACCGGAAGGATTCTGCTACATTACCGCGACTTCCGTATCCAGATTCTTCAGTGGAAACGCCATTCTGGGTTCAGCGCGCGCTGGACGTTAAATCTGTCGAAGGTCGCATAAACGTTGCCGGCGCTTCGATCCGCTATCACGTCTGGGGGGATGAAGGTCGACCCGGCGTGGTGTTGATCCATGGCAGCAACGCCCATCTCGAATGGTGGCGATTCACGGCCCCTTTCCTGTCTGACCAGTTCCGGGTGGCGGCGCTCGATCTCTCCGGCAATGGCGACAGCGACTGGCGGGAAAAATACTCCGGGGAGCTCTTTGCCCGCGAGGTCTGGGGTGTTTGCGAAGCCGCAGGCATGGGGCCACGTCCTACCGTGATCGGTCACAGTTTTGGTGGCTTCGTGGCTCTGGAGACCGCACATAACCACAGCCCAGATATGGCCGGACTGATCCTGATGGATTTCACCGTCGCGCCGCCGGAACAGTATCTGGAATGGGGCCTGCGCGCCGAACGCGAAGGCGTGCGGGCGAAGCGCAAGCTTCGAACCTATGCGACCCGTGAAGAAATCCTCGGCCGTTTCCGCTTCATTCCGGAACAACCCGGCGTACATCCGCGGGTGCTGCGGCACATGGCCGAAGCCGGTATACGCGAGGTCGAAGGTGGTTTCACGTGGAAGTTTGACCCAGCGCTCTTCGATCACCTCGAAATGGGCATCGACCAGCGCGACAAATTCGCGGCGCTCAAGTGTCGCGGCGCACTCATGCTTGGCGAAAAATCCGAAGATGAAGGTGCCTTCTTCGGTGAACACATGGCCAGCATCACCGGTGGCCATCTGCCAATCCTCACCATTCCCGGAACCTATCATCACCTCATGTTTGATGAACCCCTCGCCGTGGCGATGGCACTGAAGGCGCTGATGCTGCAGTGGCTTGCGGAAGACAATCGCCCGCAGATGCGCGCTCACCTCGACAAAACCCTGGAGAAACGCCATGGATAACCCGCTCTTCACAGCTCTCACCAAACTCGATACCCCGACGATCTGCAATGCACTCGAGGTTGTGGCTCCGGAACGACGAGGTTATGGCTACACCGTTGAACCACTGGTCTGCACGCGCCCCGGCTTGCCACCCATCGTCGGTTATGCACGAACAGCAACGCTGCGTGCCGCACACCCGTCTGACGTCAAAGGTAAAGCGGCACGGGAACTTTCCGATGGGTATTACGCGTACATCGATGCGGGCCCCAAACCCGCCATCATCCTGATCCAGGACCTCGATGGTGCTCAGCGCGGGTATGGGTCGTTCTGGGGTGAAGTGAATTCAAACATTCACAAAGGCCTTGGCTGCCTAGGTCTGGTCACCGATGGCAGCGTGCGTGACATCCCCGACATCGCCGAAGGCTTTCAAATGCTCGCCAACCGGATCGGCCCTTCACACGCCTATGTGCACATCGTCGATTTCGGCAAATCGATCACTGTGGCCGGCATGCGCGTCAACAGCGGTGACATCGTGCATGCGGACCAACACGGCGCCGTGGTCATTCCTGCGGCGGTGGCTGACAAGGTTGCGGACGCAGCCGCGAAGATCCAGCGCACTGAGCGCGTGATCATCAATGCTGCCAAAGATCCTGGCTTCAACATGGAACGATTGCGCAAGGCCTGGGGAGACGCCGCGGAAGTTCACTGACCTGGACGGTCAGGCAACGCCAGATCAGAAAGGCCCGGTCAGTTCGAAGCCTACCGGACCTTGAGCGACTCCAAACGGGTTTACATCCCCCGCTTGCCGGCCTCACGAATCATCGGCTGATACTCACCAAACGCTGGGCCTGCCTTGGTGGCACCGGTGGTGGTACCCGCATCGGTGGTCAGCGTGTGGCCGGTCGTATAACCGGATTCATCACTCGCGAGCCACAGCGCCGCATTAGCCACATCTCCGGCAACCCCGGCGCGGTTCTTGAGCGGCGAGCTTGAGGCCAGCGCTTTGATGGTGGCTTCGATGTTGTTGTGATCACCCACCGAAATATTGGCCACCATCGCTGTCGCCATGCCGGCGGGCGCGATCGCATTCACACGAATGCCATGATGGCAAAGTTCTGCTGCGACGTTCTTGGTGAGACCCACAATGGCGTGTTTCGCCGCACAGTACGCGTGCGGGCCAAGACCACCCATGATGCCCGCTGTGCTCGCCATGCTGATGATCGAACCGGTCTGCCGCGGTTTCATGACGCGGGCAGCGTGTTTCATGCCGTAAAACGTGCCACTCAGATGGATGTGAATGGTCCGGTCCCACTCATTGGCAGGTGTCGTATCGATCGGCCCAACCGCGCCAACGATCCCGGCATTATTGTACATGATGTCGAGCTGGCCGAACTTCGACACGGCCGTATCCACCATCGCGGCAATGTCGTTTTCGCTGGTGACATCGCAGTGTACGAATACCGCCTTGTTGCCAAGCGAGGCTGCGACCGCCTTGCCTTTTTCATCCTGGATATCGCCCAGCACCACTCGCGCGCCTTCCTTGACGAAGAGTCGCGCCGCCGCTTCACCAAAACCTGAGGCTGCACCGGTAATGGCCGCCACTTTGCCGTCGAGTCTGCCCATGGGAATCCCCCTCTCTCTTCGTTTAGTTGTTTCGTTGCGGGTCTCAGTACAAGTTTGAGTCTACCAGCGCCGCTGCTGTTTACGCCTGCGCCGATGATCAATGTTCTTCTGCGAGTTTTGCCCTGATCTGTGCATGCGTGCCGCGGTCGAGTGTGTGCATCGATGCGGCAATGATCATCACGATCACAATACCGATCGGCACCAGCGTCATGAGGTTGTGGATCATCGCTACCGCACTCTCCGGCTGTTCGGCATTGGCGACGTAGCCTGCGAGCCCGAGTGCATACCCGATCGCTGCACCACCCACCCCTTTGGCAACCTTCTGGAAAAAGCTCGCGAACGAAAAGATCGCGCCATCGGCCCGCACACCGTGGCGCAGCTGCGCGTATTCAACCGTGTCGGGAATCATTGCCCAGCCAAGCACCGCAATCGGCGTGGCGCCGAGATTGACTAGAACACCCCAGAAGAAAATCCAGCCGATCTGGTCACACGGCGTGAGGTACATCCCGACGCAACCACACAGGGTGAGCAGTCCTCCGGCAATGACTGCTTTCGCCTTGCCAAGCTTCTGCGCCAAACCTGGTACGGCAATCAGCCCGCAGAGCATCGCCGCCAGGGTTACGGTAAAGAAAACGCTGATGAGATCAGGGCGCCCGATGCAATACGTGAAGAAATACACCGTCGTACCCTGCCGCACCGTGAACGACAACATCCCGCAGCAGAAGAGCACGATGACAATGCCGAGGGGTGGATTGTCAAAGACAGCCTTCAGGCTCAGCCCGATCGACAATGGGACCTTCGTCGGGGCGCTGACACGCTCTTCCGTTTCGCACCAGGTGATCCACAGGAAGAATGTCGCCACCACCGAAAAAAGAGTCATGACCCAGAAGAATCCGGTGCCCCGGTCTTCGAAGAGGCCAACCAGCGGCATCGTTCCCACGGAGACGATGAACCCGCCTGTGAACGCACCGGCCATCCGCACCGTTGTCAGTTTCGTGCGCTGGTCACTGTCTTCGGTCAAGGACGCCGTGAGGGCTGCATAGGGAATCGACACAACCGTATAGATGAGGCCGAACAGGATGTAAGTGGTATAGGCCCACCACAGCTTGAACGTCGCATCGCCTTCAACCGCGGTAAACGTCAGCACACTGATCACGCCCAGCGGCAACGCGCCATAGAGAATCCAGGGCCGCATCCGCCCGGTGCGGCTTTGCGTCCGCTCGGCAATCATGCCCATGATCGGGTCCGTAATGGCATCGATGATCCGGGCAACCAGCATCAGTGTGCCGGCGGTGACCGCCGACAGACCAAAAATGTCGGTGTAAAAAAACATCAGGTAAGTCATCGTCGAGATGAAATACAGATTGATGCCGAGATCACCTACGCCATAACCGATGAGCGAACGCAGCCGGATATCCGCACTCATGACGTGACACCCGCTGCCTTAAGGCATTGGATTTCCTCCGTGCCGAGACCAAACGACCGCAGCACTTCGACACTGTCTTCTCCCGGACCCGGAGCAGCGCACCTCAAACTTCCCGTGTGCGGGAATGCGGAAAGGTTGATCGGCGAACGTACCAGGCGCACTTCACCCAATTCCTTGTGGGGCGCGGGAACCGCCATGCCGAGGTGCTGTACCTGGGGTGATCGGAAAGCTTCGCCCACATCCTGTACCGCCCCACAGGGCACGCCGAGGTGATTCAGGGTTTCAACAAGCCAGCGCACAGTGAAGCGTGAAATCCGCTGATCGATTTCCTCACGCAAACGAGCCCGGTTGTGGCTGCGCTCCTGTGGGCTCGCGTACGCCGGATCAACAGCGAGATCCGGCGCATCGATGGCGTTGCAGAACTGTGCCCACGTGGCGGGGCTCGACGCTGCAATATTCACGAGGCCATCCGCAGCATGAAAAGTCCCCATCGGCACCATGGTCGGATGGTGATTGCCTTCCGCCGTCGGCACTTCGCCGTTCATGGTGTAACGCGCCGCCTGAAAGTCCAGCTTGGCGAGCATCGCTTCCAGCAACGAGGTGTGTACCCATTGGCCTTCACCGGTTCGTTCCCGATGCAGCAAGGCGATGAGAATCGCCTGCCCGAGGAACATGCCGGCAGAGGTGTCGCTGATTGCCACACCCACCCGCATCGGCCCCGTTGCCGCAGAACCGGTCATCGCCATGAGACCACTTTCGCCCTGGATGATCTGATCCACACCAGGACGGCTGCTGTCCGGGCCATCCTGTCCGAAGCCGGAAATGCTGGCGTAAATAATGGCTGGATTGACCTTGCGGACGTCGTCGTAGCCGATACCTAGGCGAGTTTTCACATCACTACGGAAGTTCTCGACGATGACATCAGATGCCTGGGCGAGGCGCAGGAAGAGCGCCTGTCCTTCCGGATTCTTGAGATCGATCTGCAACGAACGTTTGTTGCGATGCAGGTTCTGCTCATCCGGGCCAAGCCGCGAACCCATGATCGAACGTACCGAAGCTTCCGGCGGTGGAGGTGCCTCGATCTTGATGACATCGGCACCCCAATCGGCCAGTACGCGCACCGCCACGGGGCCGGCACGCGCAATCGTCAGATCGAGAACCCGAAGATGGGACAGCGGTCCCTGGCGCTCATTCATTGGAAGCCGGAAATCACTGACCTCGGACCAGCCGGCCAGGAAGCGCCCCGGTGGCGACGCCGTTCTGATAGGTGATCTCGCCTTTGCAGACCGTAGCCACATAACCGTCAGCGCGCTGCTGCAAACGCGCGCCACCTGCTGGCAGATCGCGCACCATTTCTGGGCGGCCAACGCGGAGGTTGCTGAAGTCGATGATGTTCAGATCGGCGCGCATGCCGTTGGCGAGTATGCCACGATCCATCAACATCACCGCACGCGAGGTGTCGTGAGTTTGCCGCTTCACGAGTGTCGGCAGATCGATGAGTTGCCCGCGGCGCCGATCCCTGCCCCAGTGTGCGAGGAGCGTGGTGACAAAACTGGCATCACAAATCGTGCCCACGTGGGCACCACCATCACCCAGACCCGGCACGGTGTGTTCGTGCGTCAGCATGTCATAACAGCAGTCGAGATTGCCTTCGGCGTAGTTGGCAAAAGGCACATAGAACATGGCCTTGCCATCACCTTCGATCATGGTGTCATAGACAAAGGACCACACGTCCTTGCCTTCCCGTTCAGCGCGCGAGGCCATGCTGTCCTCAGGCTGCGGTTCATAGTCCGGGTAGTCACCCACTGGCCAGAGCTTCCAGCCTTCCGCCATCAACCGGTACAGCCGGGCGAATCCAGCTGAAGGCTCTTCTGCAAGGATCTTCGCCTTGCGCATGGGGTCGCGCAGCGCCTCGAGTTTTTCAGCAAATGGCAATCGCGCTACTTCCATGAAAGAAGGTCGTGTGGTGAACGGAGACGTGGTGTTGGGGAGTCCGACCAGAACGCCGATGGCCCGAGGCGCGACCTGTCCACGGATGACGGTGCCCCGTGCATTGGCTTGTTCAATCCGATCGAGAATCCGGCGCCAGCCATTGGGTGACAGACCCTGTGCCAACGAGACTGTCATGGGGCGCCCGGACATCGCTGCCATCGCTTCGAGATTGCCGAACTCCTCATCCAGATCGTTGAAGTCCGAGATCATCTCAAGCACCCCGCAGCCGGCGGCTTTCATGCCCTGCGCGATACCGAGAAGTTCCGCCCGCTCCGCCGTCAGCGACGGCGTCGGAGCACCTTTGGAAGAGCGGTGATTGAGCGTCCGCGAGCTGGAAAAACCGATGGCGCCGGCCTGCATCGCTTCAGTCACCAGACGGCTCATCGCCATGATGTCCTGTTCCGTAGCAGGCTCACGGTTAGCACCACGCATCCCCATCACGTAAACCCGCAGGGCCGCATGGGGCAGTTGCGCGCCGACGTCCATGTCGAACTTGCGGGTGGCGAGAAAGTCGAGATATTGCGGGAACGACTCCCACGTCCACGGCAACCCTTCATGCATCGCCGCACCGGGGATTTCTTCAACACCTTCCATCAGTTCGACGAGCAGGTTGTGATCATCCGTGCGCACGGGCGCAAACCCGACGCCACAGTTGCCCATGACCACCGTCGTCACGCCGTGGTTACTGGAGGGAGACATGCGCTCCGCCCAGGTGGCCTGACCGTCGTAGTGGGTGTGGATATCGACGAAGCCTGGCGTGACCAAGGCTCCATCCGCATTGACGGTGTGCCGTGTCCTGGAGGTGATCCGGCCGATCTCCGTGATCTTGCCGTCTTGGATCCCCACATCCGCGGTGACTGCTGGCGCTCCGGTTCCATCGATGACGGAACCTGCTCGAATGACCAGATCAAATGCCATGCTGAAATCCTCGCTCGCCTCTCTTAAGGTAATTCTGATCAATTCGCTCCTGCGAATTGATCAGGTCGGCAGGCGAACCCTGCCTCGCATTTTCCCTGCGTATAGCGCGTGCTTCGCACCCGCCCGACGCACGGAAAATGGTGGTGTGTACCTACACCAAAACGGGCTTTGCCCGTGACTGCGCGTGCGGAGCCCGCGCTACGCACGGGAGGGGCTGACGAATCAGACCCTCCCTATGACTGTTCTAACACAGCCCCGGAGGCGGCGTCACTCGGCGGGTGTATGATCCCGGCATCACTGCTCGCACCACCGGGGGAGAAAAATGAAAAAAGCCGCGATTGCCGTAATCGTTATCTCTCTGCTCGTCCTCGGGGGTGGCTACTGGTATCTCAATCGCAGTGCAGAGCAGACACCGAAGCCCCTGCCAACTGCTGACCAAACCACACTCCGTTCCACCTCGTCAGGCAACGTGGTGGGCTTCATCGATGAACACGGCGCGCGAGCGTGGCTGGGTGTTCCGTTCGCCGCGCCGCCGATTGATGACCTGCGCTGGCGCGCGCCACAACCGGCGGTGCGGAGCGATGCAACCCTCGAAGCCATCATGGCGGGAGCCGCCTGCCCGCAGAAACCTTCGCAGCTCACCGCCCAGACGGAAGCGGCCGTGACGGGTGCAGAAGACTGCCTGTTTCTGAACATCTGGTCACCGCCCAACGCAGTCGATCTGCCTGTGATGTTCTGGATTCATGGGGGTGGCAACACCATCGGCCACGGCGGCAGCTATACGGGTGCCAAACTTGCGGCCACTCATAACGTCGTACTCGTGACGATCAACTACCGGATGGGACTATTCGGCTGGTTCAGCCACCCGGCTCTGCAGCGTGGTGATCCACTGGATGACTCCGGCAACTACGGCACGCTCGACATGATCGAGGCGCTGCGCTGGGTGCAGACTAACATTGCCGCTTTTGGCGGCAATCCGGGCAACGTGACCGTCTTTGGTGAATCCGCGGGCGGCACGGATACGTTGACGATGATGGTCTCGCCGCTCGCCAAGGGTCTCTTTCATCGGGCCATCGTCCAGAGCGGCGGGTATTCACCCACCTCGCTGGCAACAGCACAGAACTACATTGAAGACGGTGGCCATGAATCGAGCGGCCGCGAAATCGTCAACCGTCTGCTGGTGAAAGAAGGCAAGGTCGCCGACCGGGACGCTGCGAAGAGTTATCAGGACGACATGCCGGTAACCGACGTACGCACCTACCTCTACGCGCAAACACCCGAGTCACTCTATGGCCTTTTCGAGGGTGGTGGTTTCGGCATGATCAACACGCCGGATGTGCTTGGTGACGGCACTGTTCTGCCGACGCTCACCGCGCAGGAAGTGTTCTCATCGGTCGACAACCACAACGCCGTGCCTGTGATCCTCGGCACCAACCGCGATGAACCCACCCTGTTCATGACCCGCGATCCACGCTACGTGAACACCTGGTTCGGGGTGTTCAATCGACTCAAGGATGAAGAAGCTTATCGACGAACGGTGCACTATCAGGCCTCCGCCTGGAAAGCCCGTGGGGTGGATGAACTGGCGCAGTACATGCGGACTGCTGGCAATCCACATGTCTACGCCTACCGCTTCGACTGGGATGAAGAACCGAGTGTGCTCGGCTACGACCTTTCTGTGGCGCTGGGTGCTGGACACGCCCTCGAGATCGCGTTCGTGTTCGGTGAGTTCGAACGCGGGCTTGGCATCAGCTACATCTATCCCAACGATGCCTCTCAGTGGGCGCTGTCGACCAGCATGATGTCGTACTGGGCGCAAATGGCTCACACCGGCGATCCTGACCAAGGCCGCAATGGCGCCGAGCCTGACTGGCAAGCGTGGGGTACAGACGGCAACACCTTCGTGATCCTGGATACGCCGACCGACCAGGGCATCCGCATGTCAAATGAAGTGGTGACCAGCGCATCCGTCAAGCAAGAGCTGAATGCGGACAAGAGCTTCACCAGCCAGGAAGATCGCTGCGCGCTATACGTACGCATGTTCGGCTGGGGTGGGCAGTTCGATGAGGACGAATACGCCAAACTGGGCGGTGAAGGATGTGCGGCGTTCGACCCGAAGCAGTTCGCTGGGTTTTAAACGTCCCACAAGTCGCTTCAGGCGTAACCCCGAAGCTCCTTTTTGAGGGCTTGCAGAAGACGCAGAACCAGCCCGGACATCAGGACAAATTTCGCATCGAGCATGGCGAGGGGATGTTCGTCCTGAACCTCGTCTTCCGCTTCGGCGAGACCTTCGACTCTGAGTTTGCGGATCACGCCCTGCTGATCGATGACACACCCCACTACCTCATCAAATCGCACCGCCAACCGGTCGAGCGTCAGCCCGTCTTTGACGTGGCGCTGTACCGCAGCGGATGCCAGCTCCATATCCATCCAGCTGACCGACGCCTTACCCGCCGCCGTATCGAGCATCCGGCATTCCCTGCCGGCCTGAAACTGGGTCGGTCCACCACCGAGAAACACCTGCGACAGCAGACGCCCCAACGATTCTTTAAAGGTGAGAGGTATCGCTTCCAGGCTGCCGAAGGCGCTGCGCAGGGTATCGAGGAAAAGTTCCGCCTGGGTTTCTGATGAAGTGTCGACGGCAAGGATGCCTTCACCCACAAAAAACATCGCCCACAGACGCTGTGACTTGAGAAGCGCCTTGGGCATCAGCTCCGAGTGGATTTCATCACGCAGATCGCGCTTTTCTTTGCGGCCCGGATCGTGCCGGGTGCGTTTTCGGAACTGTCCGATGCGCTCCTCCAGTGCCTCGTTCACCGCCGCCGCAGGCAAGAGGCGTGTCTGAACACGAAGCCGCATGAGATCGGCGCCACCCACCCGTCGTGCGAGTTGTTCATCCGCTTCGCCACCCGGTGACTCGAATCCCGCACTCTGTTCGGTATAGGCCGCACACGGTTTGAAGCGGCGTTCTCTCAAGCGGGTTGCCAGTGCTTCGCCGGACTCAGGCCAATCACTCCGGATCCGGTACAGACGCAGATTTCGAAACATGAACTCACCGCAGGAAAAGGGGCGCCATTATCTTGACGCCTCTCTCCAGTGTCACCGCTGACATACGGTGCTACTGTTATGCTAGTGCGATCAAAAGCTCAACCTGCTGTCGGGTCGGGACAACGTTTCCTGCAGCGGGAATTGAATTCAAGGGACAGGATGGAACGAGCGGACAAACAGGCTCTTCTGCTGGCAGGTGGCGGTGCTCGCGCGGCTTATCAGGTCGGTTGTCTGCGTCACATCGCGAAGACCGTACCCGAATGGCGGCCGCAGATACTCACCGGTATCTCTGCGGGTGCCATCAATGCAGTACACCTTGCCAGCTATCGAGGCAGCTGGCTCGACTCGGTCGAAGCTCTGCGGCAGCTTTGGCTCGGGCTGAATACAGAACTCGTTTACCGCACCAGTGTGGGTGCCATCGTGGGGAAGATACTCACGGCGGCACTGCCTTTGCTCACCGCTGGACGCATCGGTCGCGAGCGTCTGCGGGGCATGGTGGACACTGAGCCCCTCAGGAACTACTTGCGCGACAACCTCTCCGTTGAAGGAGACCGTATCGTCGGGGTGTCAGACAACATCCGGGGCGGCGCGCTGGAATCGCTGGCCCTGGTGACCACGGACTATGACAGCGGGCGCTCGACTGCATGGATCGAATCTGCGAGTCAAACGCTGTTCGGTCGCGGCCAACTCGAAACCCGGTTCACCCAAATCACGCTCTCTCATGTACTGGCGTCATCCGCACTGCCGCTGTTTTTTCCCGCAGTACCGATCAACAATCACTGGCACGGTGATGGCGGCATCCGTATGACCGCACCACTCTCGCCGGCGTTGCATCTGGGGGCGACCCGCATTCTTGCTGTCTCTCCACGCAAGCGGCCACTGCCGTTGCCACGCCAGGCGCTCGACGAAACCGCTCCCTATCCCGCGCCTGCACAAATTGCCGGCATCATGCTGAACGCGATATTCCTCGATAACCTTGACTATGACGCCCTGCAGATGTCGCGGATCAACAAGCTCCTGCACGCAAGTCAGCAGGAAACGCACGGTGGCATGCGACCGGTAGAAGTCATGGTTCTGCGACCTTCTGAGGATCTGGGGGTGCTCGCCAAGGAAAACGAATTCCGTCTGCCAAAGGCCTTCCGGTTTTTTGAACGCGGGTTCGCCGGAGAACACATGAAGAGCGCTGATGCGCTGTCGATGGTGAACTTTGAGCCCGAGTACCTGGGTGCGCTGATCAACATGGGCGAGAGGGATGCCGCCGCCCGTCACGAAGAAATCGAGGCCTTTTTGCGCGGAGGGTCTTGCGCCGTACCAGTCTGGTGATGGTTACCACCACGCAATGTGGTTCGCCGTAACGGGCTCTGCTACGGCTACAATGCCCGGCGTTTCGACTCTCTGAAACCCATGCTCGCCCAGATCTTCACTGTCATCACACCCGTTGTGCTCATCGCCTGCCTGGGATTCATCTGGGCGAAACGCGGCGGTAACTTCGACAATGCGACCGTCAGTGGTCTGGTGATGAACCTCGGTTCGCCCTGCCTCATTTTTTCGTCACTCACAACCATAGATCTCGACCCGGGTGCCTTCAGCTCGGTGTTGATGGCATCTGTGGGTGTACTGGCGGTCTCGCTGCTTGTCGGATTGATCCTGCTTCGCCTGATGCGCGAGCCGTTGACCACGTTCCTGCCGTCACTCGTCCACCCTAATACTGGCAACATGGGTCTGCCTCTTGCGCTCATGGCGTTTGGCGATACGGGCCTCGCCCTCGCGATTTCCTACTTCTTCGTCAATTCGATCTCCCAGTACACGCTCGGCCTCTCGATCTCATCCGGGACTTTTTCTCCGGCGCAGCTCTTCCGTCAACCTGTGGTGTGGGCCGTCGCCGCTGCGTTGAGCGTGCGCACATTCGACCTTCAGCTGCCTGGGTTTCTGATCAGCACGACGAAGCTTGTCGGTGGACTGGTCATCCCGCTGATGTTGCTCATGCTCGGCAATTCACTCGCCCGCTTGAAGTTCCATGGAGTTGGCAGCGCGGCCGTAATCGCGGTGGCACGGCTTGGAGTTGGCTTCGCGGCGGGCCTTGGGATGATCTTTCTTCTGGATCTGGATCAGACGGTGGCTGGCGTGGTGATCATGCAGGCGACGATGCCCGCTGCCGTCTTCAACTACGTTTTCGCGGAACGTTTCGGTCGTGAGCCTGAACGTGTCGCTGCGGTCATCCTGATCTCAACGGTGCTGTCCTTCCTCACGCTGCCGGCGCTCGTTGCATTTGCTCTAAACCTGACCAGGATCTGACACGAGCCCGACATGAGTACGACGGTGGACATTCGTATCGACAGCCTCGCCTTCGGCGGTGATGGTATCGGCCGACATGAGGGTCTGGTGGTGTTTGTGCCAGAGACAGCCCCCGGCGATCTCATGCGCGTACGGATCACGGCGCGTAACCGGAGCTATCTTCGTGCGCAGGCGCTGAAAGTCCTCGAGGAGGGATCTGGCAGAGTCCAGCCGCCCTGTCCGGTCTACTCCGCCTGCGGCGGCTGCCAGTGGCAACACGTCGACTACGCGAGCCAGTTCGCGGCAAAGGTGCAGATAGTCAGGCGGGCGTTGTTGCCAGACAACAACACGGTGTCGGCCATGCCTTCCTTGCATGAACACCCTGCGCCTGCACAGTACGGTTACCGACGTCGGGCAAGGCTGGCATTCGCAAATGACAAGTCATTGCACGCCGGGTTGCTGGCACGACAATCCAACAGGATCGTCGATACCGAATCGTGTCCGCAGCTCATGCCTGCATTACAAACCGCGTTCCTGAGTTTCCGTAGCTTGCTTGCAGGTCTGCCCAAATCCCGTGGGGAGATCGAGCTGCTCGCCAACCACAATGGTGAGGTGCATGCCGCGATCCGGCTTCGCACAGGCATACCACATGACATCCAGGACACCGTCGCCAGATACCAGGGCAACTTCGCGGGTGTGCTGGTCACGAATCAGAATCACTCCGGGTTCTTCGGCAACGCGTCGATCAAGCTCGACGACCGGGGCATCGATGCCAGCGCTGGCTGTTTTACACAGGCCAATGGTCCGCAGGATGCCGTGTTGCGTCGCATCGTGCGCGAACGGCTTAAACAGATCAGCGCGGCCAACGTGATCGAGTTTCATGCCGGGATCGGCAACTTCACCTTCGACCTCGCTGACTCAGGAATTGTGGTGTCCGCCGTCGAATCCAACCCCCTCGCTGCAGACTTCCTGCGACGCAACGTTAGCGGACTCGGCGTCGAGACTGTTTGCGCGGATGCCGAACGGTACACCTGGACCGGAAACCCCGACTGCATTCTCCTTGATCCACCCCGGGAGGGCGCGCCAGAGCTCTGCAGGCACATCGCCGCAACAAAGGCTCGTCAGGTTATCTATGTGTCGTGTGATCCAATGACCCTGGCGCGGGATGTGCGCGTACTTCAGGGCGGAGGATTCAGGCTTGAACATGTCCATGTAATCGACATGATGCCGCAGACCTATCACATGGAAGCGGCGTGTTTCCTCTCACGGAAGTGACCTGCCTCGCGGCGTCGCCGCTCCCGCGTCCAGGCGATGAGTACCGAAACCACGTCATGCATGCGCACAGGTTTGGCCACATAGTCGTTCATGCCCGCCTCGATGCAACGTTCGCGATCACCCGCCAGCGCGTTTGCCGTCATGGCGATGATCGGGACGTCCAGCCAGCGTTCATCGCCGCGGATCGCGCGGGTGGCAGCAAAACCATCCGTCACCGGCATCTGGCAGTCCATGAGAATGGCATCAGCCGTTTCCAGTTCGAGCAGGTTGAGGGCCTCACCACCATGGTTGGCCACCACACAGTGAATACCACACTTGCTCAACATGGTTTTGGCGAGCAGCTGGTTGGTGGCGTTGTCCTCGACGAGCAACACCCGTAACCCTTTTAGCTGGGCAGCGAGCGTGGAATCTTCCACCGCATTTCGTTCGCTTCTGAAACACGAGCGCTCTGCAGCGTGCTCGTCGACTTCGAGTGACACTGTGAACCGGAAAACTGAACCGACGCCCGGCTCGCTTTCGAGCTGCAGGGTTCCCCCCATCAGCTCAACGAGCTACTTGCAGATCGCCAGACCGAGACCGGTGCCGCCGTATTGGCGTGTGGTGGACGCATCTGCCTGGCTGAACGGACGGAACAGCTTCTTCTGCTGACCAACGCTGATGCCTACGCCCGTATCCCGGACCGCAAACGCAAGATCGCCGATCATCCGTTCGCCATCGCGAATCTCACCCGCGCTCGCAACGTGGACATCCACAGAACCCTTGCCTGCGAACTTGACGACATTACCCACCAGGTTCGTCAGGATCTGCGCCAGGCGCAGCCGATCTCCGAGGTAGCCTGGTCGTACTTCGGGTTCGATCGCGAGGTTCAGGATGAGGCCCTGTTGTTCCACCCGGTGACCGAACAGATCGCGGATTTCGTCGAGCAGGTCCTGCACGCGCAACGGTTCCGGTTGCAACGGGATCTTGCCGGCTTCAATCTTGGAGAAATCGAGCACGTTATTGACTAGGTCCAGCAGGTGTCGGGAAGCGACCTGGATGCGGTCAAGAAATGTCTTCTGCTCGGGCTGCAGGTGCGTGGTCCGCATCAGGTCAGTGAACCCGACAATCGCATTCAGCGGCGTTCGTATTTCATGACTCATGTTGGCGAGGAAACTGCTTTTGGCCGCCGCTTCATCCATGGCCTGTGCCTGACCAGCCCACGCCTCGGTGATCCGACTGGACAGCGCCAGCGAACCAAGAAAGCCGAGACCGATTACCGACAGCTGCATGGCGTGCTCCAGCGAGTTGCCATCGACGGCCAACCCGTAGTGTTTGCCGGCCACAATGATCGCCCCCGGGAGAAGACGATCAGTCCCATGAGATACGCCGTAGCGCCTTCAACTCTTTTTCGGACTGCGATCGCCGCCGCCGCAATATTGACGGCCAGTGAACCCATTACCGCCATGATGGCGATTCAAGGGAAGTGTCTGAATACCGGAAACAGACAAGCGACCGCAATACAGCCGCCAAACAACACCATGCCCCGCGCAAGAGCCGGCGAGGAGCGACCCACGGCCAGGACGGATCGGGAAAAGAGCAGCAGCCCGGCTAGGCAGATTCCCAGAGACACCCGCAGCGCGAAAGGGTGAATGAACGGATGGGACGGGTACAGCAGCTGTGAAGCAACGCCGGTATCCGCCATGACCCAGAGCGCGGCGCCACCCAGGCAGAGTGCGAAGTAACCGAACTCGGGTTCCCGCAGTCGAATGAACACTGCAAGGCTGTACAGCGCCAAAACTGCCACCAGCCCCAGATACACAACGATGCTCAGTTCGCCATTGAGGACTCGAGAGACCCAGTTGGACCTTGTCGACAGTGACGGCTCAAGTGACAGACTCGAGCCATGCTCGATCCTCACAAGGAGTTCATGCTGGCCTGGAATCAGCTTGATCGGAAAGACAATTTGTCGGTAAAGAACGGTCCGCTCCGCATAAGGCACACCTGAGCCGGAATGATGGCTGACAAGTTGCAACCCATCGACGGCATGATAGAAGTCGACCACCCGTGCGTTCGAGGTGCCCAGAGAGAACATCCAGAAAGCACTCGCATCCGTCGCCCCGGTTGCGCTGAAGCGGATCCGCAGCCACTGCGCGTCCTGCGAAGTACCAAGGTTGATGAGATCGCTGTTGCGGCGCTGCCAGCGGTGCTCGTCCGGAATCTGCGTGTCGAGCGGGAGTGTTTGCCAATTGGTTGTTACGCCTAGCGGGTAACTCGCATCGCGCTGCCGCGCATCAATGAGGAGTTCGTCAGCCACAACCGAGGGAGCGGCAAACACCTGCCCTATAACGAGCAGGATACCAACCGCGTGGAGGCGCAAACGGGTAAGGATGTCGGCTGTTGACTTCACAGAATGAGTCTAGTGATCCCTCAGGGAATCACTGCGACTCAATCATCAGCTTGGGTCTACGGACTCTGACGGTCAAACGACGCGACGTGACGGAGATCTCAATCTGTCAGCAACATGAAGGTAAACGTGCCATGGGCAATGAGCGTACCTGCGCCCTCCTCGCTCACCTGTGCGCCGAGTGTCACCAGCCGACGGCCCTCGTTGATCACTTCGGCAACACACCTGAGATTCATCCCGGCACGCGCGGGCCGGATAAAACTGAAACTCGATGTGATCGTGGCACCTCGCGTCCCCAATGACCCTGTCGCATAGGCACAGGCAGAGTCGGCTATTGCGAACAACAATCCTCCATGAGCGAGACCTGCGGCGTTGATGAGTTCCGGTTTAACGGTTGCTGCCAGCTCACAGCGGCCTTCACCCAACGAAACAAAGCGCATGCCAAAGTGCTCGAGAATCCCCCGGTCTTTGCCTAGCACCTCTTCAAACGAATAACTCTCTGCCATCGCCCGTCACATCTGCCGTTGTGCGGCGGTATTGTGGCACGATGCCGTCATGTTCACGTGTACCTGGGCGCCTACCGTTTTTCAGGGACCACAGCTGGTTGATCGACGACCGGGTGCAATGCCTCGCGGTGAAGAATTGCGACTCACCGTCGCTGATCACGTGCGGCGCGTCGAAGCGCTCGGCATCAGCCATCTCCTCATTGCACAGCGCTGGTGGGGGAATGGTGAAGAAATCGAAGGATCCTCCCTGGATTGCCTAGCGATGACGAGCTACATCGCCTCGGTAACGGAGCGGATCAAACTCGTCACCGCCATTCATCCGGGATTCTTCCAGCCTGCGGCTCTTGCCAAGTGGGCCGCCACAGTCGAAAGCCTCTACCCGGGGCGATGGGCTGTGAACGTCACGAGTGGCTGGAACCTTGAAGAGTTTTCCATGTACGGCGTCGATGCGATCGACCACGACGGCCGGTATGCACGCGCAACAGAATTCATCCAGGTTCTGCAAGGCGCCTGGGACACGGAGAAGTTCTCCTTCCGGGGTCGCTTCTACAGCGTGGATCAACTGGCCCTTGAGCCTCGCCCGACACACGCCCTGGAAGTGTTTCAGGGTGGGCAAAGTCCCGCAGCACGAAACATGGCCGCCGCCCACTCGGATTGGATGTTCCTGAATGGCGGACGTCCGGAAAAACTGGCCCAAATCATCACCAGCGTGCGTGAGCAAGCCGCCCGGCACAGACGTCAAATTCGTTTCGCAGCCTATGCCGCTCCGCTTTGCCGGATGACTGATGATGCCGCCTGGAAGGAAATCGATGCGAGGCTTGAACGCCTCGATCCGGTACTGGTACAGAAACGCAGAGCCCGCGTAGCCGGCGCCGAAGGCATGTGGGCAGGTGAGAACGACCCGCTCTCACATCTTGATACCAACGAGGGTTACTGCACCCGGCTCATTGGTAGCCCAAATACTATCCTTAATAAAATCAGCCAGTTGAAGACACTAGGTATCGATCTTTTTCACCTCGATCTCCGCGATACCCTGTTCAATCAGGCGGTGCTGCCGCACATCCACGCACTCTGACCGTTGTTCTCCACGGAATCTTTTTTCATCACGGGGTTGTCGTCGCGAATTAGTGTATTACATTAGTAAATCACTAATGAACCAATTTACCAACTCACTCAATCATCACCCCACCTATCTACCCACCCAACCATTCACCAACCCAATAGGGCGGTCGGACACGATGCACAAGTGGAACGACAACCAGCCGATCTACCAGCAGCTAAAGGAACAGGTGCTGTACCGCATTCTCACTGGCTCTCTCGCTGAAGGAGAACCGGTGCCATCGGTGCGTCAGGTGGCAGCCGAACAGCGTTTGAATCCGCTGACCGTGACGCGCGCCTATCAGCTGCTGACGGATGAGGGTCTGCTTGAGAAGCGTCGTGGACTCGGACTCTTCGTCCACGAGGGCGCCCGAATGCGGGCCATCGCCAGCGAACGCGAGAACTTTCTACTCGAAGAATGGCCACGCATCCGCGCCCGCATAGACGCTCTCGGCATCGACCTAACGACACTGATCTCTGGTGAATCGAAATGACCTCCATGAACGTAATTGAAGCGCAAGGTCTGGTCCGCAGATTTGGAGCCGTGACCGCACTCGACGGTTTCGACCTGACAGTACCTTCCGGCCGCATCGTCGGGCTGATCGGGCCAAATGGCTCCGGTAAGACCACAGCGCTGCGCGCCATTCTTGGCCTCTCACGCCTCGACGCTGGCACCCTGCGCGTGGCTGATTGCGATCCGTGGCGAGACCGGCCTCAGCTGATGCAAAACGTCGCCTACATCCCTGACACGGGGATCCTGCCGCGATGGATGCGCGTGCGGGATCTGATCGATTACGCCGAAGGTGTACACCCGACCTTCGATCGCTCCCGCACCGAGCGGCTCCTCTCAAAAACGAGTGTTGATGCTTCCCGCACCATTGCCGGGCTGTCCAAAGGTATGCAGGTTCAGTTGCACCTGTCCCTGATCCTCGCCATCAACGCCAAACTGCTGGTGCTGGATGAGCCAACCCTCGGCCTCGATGTGTTGTACCGGGAGCAGTTCTACGAAGCACTGCTCGGCGACTTCATAGAAGGTGACCGTTCGATCCTCGTGACGACACATGAAGTGCGCGAAATCGAACATGTGCTCACTGATGTGGTGTTCATCCGCAAAGGCAAGTCGGTTCTCGCCGAATTCGTCGACACCATCCGCGAGCACTACCTCAAGTTGACCACTGACGCAGGTACAAACGTACCTGGCGGGTATCTCTCGCGGCGAACATCCCTGTCCGGAGTGGAATACCTCTACCGTGACGCATCGCGGGCGCAGCTCCAGGGCCTTGGCGACGTCGGCGTTCCCGAGCTCGTTGAACTCTTTATCGCTTACATGCAGTCAGCAGCAGCGACAGGCAATGAACAAAATACGGAGGCACAACATGCGTAGCCCCATTGGCAGGAACACTATTCCATTCATTACTTTGCTCCGCCGCGAGTGGCTCGAACACCGTACCGCGCTCATCTTTCCTCCGGCTGCGATTCTGGCGCTGGTCATACTTGCGTTGCTCTTCGGGACCCTCCTCAGCGAACGCATCAAGGTGGATCTCGAACTGGATGAATAAGCGAGTGACGCGCCCTCGCTGCAACGCTTCCGGCCGCAGGCGTGGACTGAGTTTTTCCTGGCAGGCAATCATAACGCCTCAAGTGAGGAATTCCGGGCCATGCCTGCCGTGGCAACCGACTGGAACCACGATGATGGTTTGTACCCCTCAGCACAACCGGCAGCTTCGGTTCCACCGCTCGGGATAGAAATCGACGATGAAGACTCGGACGACGTGTCGAGCCTGCAAAGGGCCCTCGCCTTACCCTACTTCTTCGTGTTGATTCTGGTGATATCGTTTCTCTCGGTGAGCGTGACCTGGGACGAACGCAAGGACAGGTCCATCCTGTTCTGGAAATCGATGCCGGTGAGCGACACCCGGTCGATTCTGGCCAAATTCCTGTTTCTGGGCTGGATCACACCGGCAGCAACGTTTGTTGCCGTGGTGATCACGCAGATCATCGTCCTCGTGGCACTCGACTTTTATTCGGACGAGAACCTCATTCCCTGGCTCCTGACCAGTGGCGAAGCCAGGGGAACGCTGCTCAAACTGCTCGGATTCACGCTCTACATCGGCATCTGGCTCGCGCCATTCCTCGCCTGGGGCATGCTGGTTGGTACATCTGCCCCCCGATCTCCGACGTTGATCGCGATTCTGCTGCCACTGCTGCTGATGGCGATTGAAACGGTGCTCTTCGATACGACCCACCTCTTCGATTTCGTGGTGGCACAACTGTCGCTCGAGACCTTCACTGGATCATTCGACGGCAATACCACATCGATACTGCCTTACGTCGGTGACAAGCTGATGGGAGTCGGTCTTGCAGGGCTCTTTCTGATCGCAGCGATCTGGAGTCGCCGTCGCTCAAACGAGGTGTGACGATTGAGCGCGAGGGAGGTTCATCCTTCCTCGCGCCTCTAGTAATCAACAGGCTACCGGTGATCGACGAAGACGTGTTCCTTGGCGAGCCACATGCTGGATCGTTTGAAGTCGATGAACTTTGCTTCGTCGTCGATGGCTCGTACGTTGGCTTCACGCCGCTCCGGGGTGGGTGTTGCGATCACCGCCCGTTCGAACCACAGCTCCGCATGGCCCGTGTAGGAATCCACCTTCGTGCCGCGTGCCGCGCGCAGATCCGCTTCGATCGGGTCTTCGATCCGGTGCACCTGGATATAACGGGCGATGCCCGAAGCCGCCGCCTGCCGGCGGATCAAAGGTCCATGATTGGAGTACCAGTACCGCTGCATTTCCGCTTCCGTCATCTCCCGTCGCGAACGCAGCGGAAAATACAGTTTCACAAAGCCGCTGCGCGGCGTTGCAACGATGTTCTCCGGCACTGGATTCACCTGGGGATGTTCATGTGCGAGCCAGATCGGTGAATTCTCGAGATCGATGAAGCGCGCTTCATCTTCAACCAGCGCCGCGGCGGCGGCACGACCTGCGGCGGACGTCGTTGCATCCACCAGTGCTTCGCGGTTTTCGAACCACGCTTCAGCAACGCCGTCATATATCGGCTCCATGCCACCGCGCGCCGCTGCCATCGCGGCATTGGCTGGATCATCCTGAATGGTGTGCACCTGCACATACCGCAGCATGTTCAGCTTGCGGGCATGGCTCGCCACCAACGGCCCATGCT
>VGVE01000047.1 GCA_016874135.1 Gammaproteobacteria bacterium
CCACATCTTCGATACCCGTCTCTTCTTCAAGTTCTGCGGCGAGTTTGTCCGCTGCAGCTTCGATCTGTTCTGCGGCCGCTGCAGTGACTTCCACCGATACACCCTCAGGCATCTCGAGGGTGGCGAAGATCTGATCCCCGGGGATCGCCGGGAAGAACGCAAACACGGCGCGACCACTGGCGATGAGTGCAAAGGCGATGATCAGGATGCCGATGCCCGCTGCTAGCGTGACATAACGCATCTCCACACACTTGACGAGAAAGGGGCGGTACTTCTCTTCCGCCCAGTTTTGCAGGACATCGGCAAAACGTTGCTGGAAACGGTTCCAGGCGATGCTGGCGCGTGTGGAAGGAGGTGCGTTTTTGCGGTGAGCGAGATGCCCGGGAAGAATGAGCATTGATTCGATGATGCTGGCACACAACGCGAAGATCACCACCCAGCCGATCACCCCGAAGAACGATGCCATTCGACCTTCAACCATGATCAGCGGCAGAAAGGCAGCCATCGTGGTGAGCACACCGAAGATCACCGGGATCGCCATTTCCGTCGTTGCTTTGATGGCGGCGTCAGTGGGTTTGTAACCCATCTCCTCAAAGGCATAGACGCGTTCGGCGACGACGATGGCATCGTCGACGAGTATGCCGAGCACGAGGATGAAGGCCATCACCGACATCGTGCTCAGGGTGATGTCGGCATACGGAAAGACCGCGAAGGTACCGAGCAGCGCCACGGGTACACCCGCCGCAACCCACATCGCGACCCGGAACCGCAGGAACAGCGTCAGCACGATGACCACCAGGGTCATGCCCAACAAGGCGGAGCCACTCAGTACATCCAGGCGGGCTTCGATCTCGGCTGCTTCGTCAGACCACACCTGAGCGGTCACGCCTTGTGGCAGAAGTGGAACTTTGGTTTTCAGGTAGTCCTTGGTCACCCGGGCGATATCGGGTGCGTCTTCCTTGCCGACCTGCCAGACCTGCACGATGACGGCGGGCTGGTTGTTGAAACGTGCCCGCAGATCACCCTCTTCGAATGTGTCACGGATGTCGGCGATGTCGCGCAGATAGAGTTTGGTGCCGTCCGGACGGGTCAATACCGGCACGTTTTCGAACTGTTCGCCGTAGTACTTCTGGCCTTTGGCGCGCAGCAGGATTTCACCACCTTCGCTCTTGATGGTGCCGCCGGGCATGTCGAGGGACGAGGCGCGAACCAGTTTGGCAACACCGTCGAGGGTCAGACCATAACGCCGCAGGTCAGACTCGGAGATCTCGATGGACACTTCATAGGGGCGCACATAAGAAAGACCTACCCGGGAAATGCCGGGCAGGGCAGCGATCTCCTCCCGCATGGTTTTGCCGAGTTCCTTCAGCGCACGGTCATCGGTGTCGCCGAACAGGGCGATCCGCAGAACTGACTTGTACAGCGTGAATTTGGAGACGATCGGCTTTTCGGTTTCAACCGGCAACGTGTTGAGCCCATCCACCTGGCTCTTGATTTCATTGAGTGCCGCTGCAGCATCCACATCGTCGGTGAGCTCGATCTGCACCGTGCAGAGCCCTTCATTGGCAAAGCTGCTGAGTTTTTCGATGCCATCGGTGCTCTTGAGCGTCTCTTCGATGCGGATGCAGACGCCTTCTTCAACTTCCTCCGGTGCCGCGCCGAGGTACGGCACGCTCACGCTGATGGCGCGCGGATCGATGTTCGGAAATTGCTCCTGGTTGATTGACGCGAGTGACAAGAGACCGGTGACGATCATCATGAACATCAAGAGGTTCGACGCCACCGGGTTGTGGGTGAACCAGGCGATCACCTTTTCCATGGACATGCGTGCTCCGTTCAGCCGGCGTTGTCGATGGGCGTCACCGACATGCCTTCCACCACGGTCTGGATGGGAGAGATGCAGATACGCTCGCCAGCCTTGAGACCGCTGCGCAGCAGCACCTGGTCTTCGTAGAGTCGGAAGGGTTCGACAGCACGGTAGTGCAGGGTGTTGTCACTGGACACGATCAGCAGACGATTGCCGTCGCGCAGGGCGCTGCGCGGCAGCGACACCGTGTCATCCACCTTGAGCCCTTCTATGGTCGCGTCAACAAAAAGGCCTACCGTGAGGGGCATGCCATCTGTGCTGTTATCAACACGGGCAATGAGGTGGACCATGCGGCTCGAGAGATCGATCTGCGCATCCGTTCGGACGACGCGACCTTCCCAAAGCATCTTCTGTCCGGCGAACTCGGCGCGAATGGTTACCGCGGGCTGGGCGTCAGGCGGCAGGTTGTTGAGTTGGTCGAGGGGCAGGTTGAGATAGGCGAGCTGACGATCTGCGATAGGCAGGCGCACCTCAACTGCATCGTTGGCATAGAGTGTCGCGATGGGTGTGCCTTTCTGCAGGTATTGCCCGACATCGACGCTCTTCTGCCGGACTACGCCGGTGAATGGCGCCTGGATTTCAGTGCGCTGAAAGTCCCGTTCGCTTTGTTCAAAGTTGGCCTGCGCGTCCTGACGGGCTGCTTCCGCCACCTTAAGCAGACGAACCGTGTTTTCGAGCTGGGACTGGCTGATGAGTTTCTGAGTTGCCAGGGAGGAAATGCGCTGGTGTTCGAATCGTGCGTGTTCGAGTTCCGCCTGGGTGCGTTTGACTGCGGCCTCGGCTCGCTCACGGGTGTTGGCGGCGTCCTTGTTTTCGAGGCGCAACAGAACTTCACCTTGATTGATGAACCCACCCGCGTTCATGGCGTCAGCCATCCAGACGATGCGACCCGGCACTTCGGAAATCAGGTTTGATTCGGTGTTCGGCAACACAGTGCCCTGGGCTTTCACCTTGAGCTGGATCGGATGAGGTTCCACGGTCATGGTTCGCACCGATGTCGGCACAATCTGTGGCGCCGTCGGAGTGACCTCCGGTGCAGTCGCCATGATGCCGGCGGCGGCCAGCACGGAGCCGACGATGACGGCACTAGGCAGCAACAGTTTTTTCACAAGCCCGTTCTTGACGTTCACAACGACACCTCGACAACGTGGGGCGTGGGTTCAGTGACAACGGCATCCGGGTCCCCAACGGGGTCGAGTGCAGCAAGGACAACGGCGCGGTTCAGCGCCTCAAGGGATTCGATCGCCACCCGGGCGGCATCGCGGTCCCGCTGCAGAAGGGCATCATCCAGATCCTGCATGAGTTCCCGAAGGCCAGTACGGTCAGCCCGCACGCGTGGCTGCACGTGGGCGAGGGTTGGAATCAGCTGTTCAAAAAGTGCTTTCGCAACCATCTGACAGACGATCTGGCGACTCGTCACCATCAGGATGCGGAAGAACTCCATGCGAGCGATGGTGTCGGTAGCTTCGTCCAGATCGTCGTTGATCAAAGGCCTGAGAAGCGCCCGGATGTTGCGGATTTCGTCCTCTGACGCGAACCGGATGACCCGGTCGGTGGCGATGAGCATCAGCGCGTTGATCGCCTCGAAAATGTCGATGACCAGTGAAGGTTCCGGATCCGGTGTGCGTCGCAACATGTGACCGATCACGTCGAGGCTGGCCTGCTCGATCGGCTCCACCCGGGCACCGCCCGGTTGAATCGATGCGAGTCCCAGGTGGGCAACGAGTTTCATGGCTTCCCGGACAGCGCCGCGATTAGCGTCGAAACGGGCGGCGAGATCACGCTCCGATGGCAAACGTTCACCGGGGCGAAAGCGTTGCGAGAGGATTTCTTCCGTCAGTACCCCGGCAATTTCTTCGTGTTTGGTCATGGCAGAAAAGTGCACACAGCGTTATGGAATTGCGAGTTTCTGGTCGGACCGTTCTGGTCAGACCATCTTGGACGGTGCAACTATAGCCTTTCAACACCGATTTGCCAAAAAAATGTTACTGGGGGTATCAAAACTGTGATCCGGTCCGCGAAGGAGTGAGAGTAGGATGGAAGAGGAGTCACAGATCGCGTTTGCCTTGGCCTTCCGTACTCCGCATTTCCCTATCGCTACCGGGCGCGCCTATCATGCGTGGAATCGAGATACCCAAACCCGGGATGGTGGACACTCCGTGATGCGCTGCAAACGCGTGCTGCAACTGGTCGCTCTTGGTTACTTCAGTCTGTTCGATCTGCTGACAGTTGCCTTTGCACAAACCGACGCCCAGGTGCTCTTCGAGAGTGCCGGAGGCAACGTTTATCAGATCCTCATCATCGAGGCGGAATCCGGTAACAAGTCGGCAATCGGTTCAGGCTTCCGGGTCGCAGGGAGCGACCTGATCGTTACCAACTTTCATGTGATTTCTGGTGCGCTGCACAAACCAAAAAAGTACCACATCGAAACCCTGGACAGCGCTGGCAAACGCGATAAAGCGGCGCTGGTCGACTTCGATGTCATTCATGATCTCGCCGTCATTCGTCGCGAAGGAGAAGCCGGGGGAGGTATCGTCATCGCTGCGAGCGAGGTGCAGAAGGGTGAATCTGTCTTCGCGCTCGGCAATCCGTTTGATCTCGGGCAGACCATCGTGCCCGGTACTTTCAACGGGCTGCTCGAACGCAGCTTCTACCAGAAGCTGCTTTTCAGCGGCTCACTGAACCCGGGCATGAGTGGTGGTCCGGCGCTCAATGGGTCGGGTGAACTGATCGGCGTGAATGTGGCGACTTCCGGCAATCAGATCAGTTTCCTGGTTCCAGCCAAGTACCTCACTGCGTTGCTGGACAAGGTGAACCAATCAACGACGGCTTTGGCCGAGGATCAGTATCGGGCGGAACTGGCGCGGCAGCTGGATGCTGACCAAGCCTACAAGTTCGCACTTCTCCTGAATCTCGATTGGCCCACCCAAAAACTCGGCGAGATGCAGGTGGCAGGCGAGGTCTCCGCCTATTTCAAGTGCTGGGGTAACACCAGCGACGATGAAAAACTGCTCTACCGGCTGACCGAAAGTGCGTGCACCTCGGAGGACACGATTTTTCTCTCCGACACACTGCAAACGGGTGCCATCGACTACCAGTACGGCTGGACGACATCAGCCGATCTTGGTTCGCTACGGTTTCATCGTCTGTTATCAGAAAGTTACGCTCGAATGTTCACGCGCAATCCTGCAGGTGAGGACGACGTCACCAATTACCAGTGTCGAACGCAGTTTGTTGCTGACAGCAATGATCCCGACATCGTTTACCGCACTGTGCAGTGTGTTCGTCAGTACAAGGCCTATCCTGCGTTGTATGACGTGCTCTTCCTGTCCGTCATGCTCGGCAATCACCGCAAGTCGTTGTCCAGCCACTTCGCCCTGTCCGGCGTAAGCCGTGAGAACGCCGAAGCGTTTACGCGCAAGTTCATGTCGCTCGCCACTCTGTCACCGGCCCCTCTGTCATTGTCGAGAGGGGAGAGCTGAACCATGGCCTTCATCGTTGAGCTGACCAGTCGTTCTGGCCGCGTGCTCGAGCGCCACCGCATCACCGAGGATCGCTTCAGTGTCGGGCGCGGATTCGACAACCGCATCATCGTCGCGGACCCTTACGTCGACGTGCATCACTGTGTGGTGGAAGCCCCTCAGCATCAAGTCGAGGGCGCGGGCGAGGGCGAAACCGAGGGTGAAGTTGGAAGCGAGGGTGGACGTGGTCGCGAAAGCAGCTGGCGGGTCATCCGGGTTCCTGGGGCGACCGCTGTACACGTCAATGGCCGCCGGTTGGATGGGGCGGACGCAGCGCTTGCGAGTGGCGACACTGTGGTGCTCGGTCGCACCCACCTGCGGATTTTTTCCCCGGACCATCCGGTGGAATCCGTGCAGGTGTTTGATCGGGTCGAACAGTTTTTTGCGTCTCTCGCAACTCCCCAGGGAATCTTCTGGTCGGTGCTCGTGTTTCTGCTGGTGGTCCTCGCAGATCTTTTTTTCCGTTCGTGGAGTGAACTTGAATTCGCCGCTGTGCTGCAGGAAGTTTTCGGTACGATCGGGCTAACCTTGGGCTGGGCGGCGTTCTGGGCAGTGGTTGCACGGATCTCGCGTGGGGAGCCGCGCTTCTTCCATCACTGGCTGGTTGCGGCGATGACGGCGGTGCTTGGCATCGTCGGTACGTTCCTGATCGATGTCATCGCCTTCAATACGGCCTCACTGGATGCTCGCGATTTCCTGTCGCGCCTTCTGACGGGCATTTGTCTCGCATTCGCGCTGACGCTGAACCTGCGTTTTTCGATTCGGCAGGGAATCATCGCCCGCCATGCCTGGGCGCAAGGTGTGGCTTGGGCGATTGTGGGCTATGGCATTCTTGCGTGGATGCAGTGGGAGTCGTTTTTCGCAGGCACCCCAAGTTACGAGGGTACAGTCCTGCCCGAGATCTGGCGGGTTGCCCCTGCGGTATCGGCTGAAACGTTTGTGGGAGAAGGCGCAGGTCTATTCGATTTTCCGCAGGAAGAAGCGGGGAAAGAAGCGGAGGGCGGATAGGAGCGCATGTGGTTGCGCGTTCCGCTGCAGTAATCAGCGCGCCATTTTCGGCCGCCAGATCGCCTGTTGTGCCACCTCCCGATAGTGGACATCGAGCTCTTCAACACTCCAGGCATCCTGATGGAAGGTCACCCCCACTTCGGCCGGGTGTGACCACAACGCAGTTTTGCGTCCATTGAAGGTCAGGCACTGGCCCTGCAGGTGCGCTGCCTTGTCACTGGCCAGCCAGACCATACCCTGTGCCACTTCGGCCGGTTTGCCGAACCCCATGTCAACAGGGCGTGGCGGGGTGTTACCCGCTGCACGAGCGGCGGCGTTGGCGCGTTCGAAGACCACCTGGGTCATGTCGGTTTCGGCGATTGGCCACATGCAGTTGCAGCGGATGTATGATTTGGAAAGTTCCAGCACTGCCGTACGTTGCAAGCCCATCATCCCTTCTTTGGCGGCGGCGTAGTTGCCCTGGCCGAATCCGCCGGAGAGTCCGGACGCCGAAATCACCAGAATGATGTGCCCTCCGCCGGAATCCTTCATGGCGAGGCCCGCGTGTTTGATGCAGAAGAACGCACCGCGCAGATGTACGGCGATGACATCGTCGAATTCCTCCGCAGTCATCTTGAGCAGAGTCTTGTCACGCACGATACCGGCGTTGTGCACGATGGTGTCGATACCGCCGAAGGTCTCGGTGCAGGTACGCACGAGGCCGGCCGCGGTGGCTTCTTCGGCGATGGAGCCGGTAAAACCCGTGGCGGTGCCACCCGCATCGCGGATGCCCTCTACCACGTCCGCAACCAGGTCGGCACGGGTGCCATTGACGACGACGCTCGCACCGGCCGACGCCATCTCTTCTGCAAAGGCACGGCCGAGGCCACGCGTGGATCCGGTGATGGCGATTCGTTTACCGTTGAGGTGTCCCATGCTCTCACTCCCGTGTGCTTCTGCCGGATTATTGGCCGGCGACGCCGGAATTGCGAACCGCGATTGCGGGGGCTTCGGGTAGACTGGCTTGAGTTGAGGCGTGACATGTCGGGGGGAAGTGGCAGTGAGGGTCGATGAGTACGTGCGTTACGACGCCACTGGCCTAGCAGATCTCATCCGCAGTGGCGAGGTAAGCGCGGCGGAAGTGCTCGATGCCTGCCGCAAACAAATCAATACACACAAGCCGCTGAATGCGGTGGTGCTCAACCTTGAGAAGGAAGCCCAGCGCCAGCTTGATGCGGGCCTGCCGAACTCCATCTTCACCGGCGTGCCATTCCTGCTGAAAGATCTCGGCCAGCATTATCGGGGAACGGTGACAAGTCACGGTTCCATGCTGTTCAGAAACCAGGTCGAACGAAACAACTCCACGCTGGTTGACCGGTATCTTCAAGCCGGGCTCGTGATTGTCGGCAAGACCAATACGCCGGAGCTTGGCCTCGCCACGACCACGGAGCCGCGCCTTTTCGGACCGACGCGCAATCCACACGACCTGAACCACAGCCCTGGTGGCTCGAGTGGTGGATCAGCTGCCGCAGTTGCCGCAGGTATCGTTCCGGTTGCACACGCCTCCGATGGCGGAGGCAGCATTCGTATTCCAGCCAGTGCCTGTGGTCTCTTCGGTCTCAAACCGACGCGGGGACGTGTTCCACTGGGGCCGGACGAATTGGAAGGTTGGGGAGGACTCTCAACGGCGCATGTGATTGCGCGTAGTGTGCGGGATAGCGCGCTCCTGCTCGATCTCACTCAGGGGGATGAACCAGGCTCTCCTTATGCCGCACCGCCGCCACCGCGTTCCTGGCAGCTGGAAAGCGAACGCACGCCGACGGGTTTGCGCATTGCGGTGTGTGCGCAGAGTTTCAGTGGCGCGCCGGTCCTCCCGGAAATCGCTGAACGCCTGCTCATACTTGCAGATGATCTGCGACGGCTCGGTCACGTGGTTACTGATGCTGCACCGGTTGTTGATGCGCAGCGCTTCCGGCAGTCCCACGGCGTGCTGGCTATTTCGCATGTGGCGGCGACGCTGGATCGGCAGGCGCAGGTACTCGGTCGCTCGCTTCGTCCTGATGAAGTGGAACGAGTGACGTGGCAAAACTATATGGCTGCGAAAGACATCAGCGGCGCGGCGTACGCACAGGCGCGCGGTGATGCGCAGCAAGCGGGCCGAACGATCGATGAGTTCTTTGGTGCCTACGATCTGCTGCTGACACCGACGATGGCGATGTTGCCGCCGCGACTCGGCGAGATGGACATGATGGGTTCCGAGTCCGGGGTCTATCTCGACATCCTCTATCGCATGATTGCGTTCACCGCGTTGTTCAACGACACCGGACATCCCGCAGTCTCGGTACCGGTGGCGATGTCGCGTTCAGGATTGCCGGTTGGCATGCAATTCGTGGCGCGGTATGGTGGCGAAGGACTGCTGCTGCGCATCGCACGGCAGCTGGAACGCGAAGGTATTGCCAGTGCTCGGCTGATCACGGCGCGCGACTGATTGAATAGGGCAGACACCAACAACTGCATCTTTGAGGGGCGAAACGATGTGTGAATCCCACGATGTCAGCAACCAGACAGAAACCCGCGATCCACGTAGCGGTTATCACCGCGTGGAGCACTGGCCGCGGTATCCGGAAGACATGCAGTTCGAGATGGGCTCGGGTGTTGCCGTTGATCGGAACGGCGTCATTTACCTCTTCACACGCGACGTTGAACATTGGGCGGCACATCCGCTTGCCCTGAAAGACCGCATGGGCAAGAGCAGCATTTCGATGTTCACGCGCGAGGGTAACTATCTCGGCAAGTGGGGGCCGTCAGACCAGCGGGGATTTGCCCTCGGTGCGCACACGCTCTACATCGAAAAAGATGGCAACTTCTGGACCACGGACCGTGATGGTCACCTGGTGAAGAAATACACACCGCAAGGTGAGCTGTTGCTGACGTTGGGTGAGCTCGGCAAGTGGGGCGATGGTCCAGATCGATTCAATGGTCCGACTGCCGTGGTGCAACAAGGCAACGGTAACATCGTGGTCGCCGATGGCTACTGGAATTCCCGCCTCGTGTTTTTCACTCCCGAAGGCAAGTTCATCAAAAGCGTAGGGGGGTGGGGGCGGGGGCCTGGTCAGTTCAATACCCCGCACGCGCTGGCGGAGGATTCAAAAGGTCGACTGCTCGTTGCTGACCTCTGCGGCGGTGATTTTCATGCCTACATGACGGTGCCGGGCCAGATCGAGCCGCGGCGATTCAAACGCGAGGAAGGTTGCAAAAGCCGTATCCAGCGTTTTGATGCGGATGGCAACTACATCGATGAGTGGACACACATCACGCCCCTCAGCATCGCCTGTTACGGCAACCGGGTGTACGCGAGTGACCGCATGAGCAATCTCGCGATCCTCGACGAAGACACCGGAAAAGAGCTCGACCGCGTTGAAAACATCGCAATTTACATTCATCAGCTGGCGATGGACGCCCACGGCGACCTCTATACAGCGAGTGTTTATCCCGAACATGCTGGCGAAAAACGTGGGCGCCTTGGGCCTTCCCACCGCCGCTGGACTCGCGAGGGTTCCGCACAGCACTTAAGCTGAATGACGAGTGGTTTCAGGCGGGGGGTTGAGCCCGGGTTTGTGACGGCGTCCACGAAACTCGCTCGGAAGAGTCAGGTTGAGAAAAAAAGCTGGCTATATCCCGTTGGCGCATCCACAATGCCAGCGTTTGACTTTGACTGAAGCTTTGAATCGCTCACTCGTCCTCGTCCGTGCTGTTCGACCCGCGTGCACTCATGCCGTTCCTGCTGTCTGACGTTCGTCGCGCTTGTCCCGATTCTCTACACGTCGCCTCAAACCCGAATCGATTTCCGGTCGAGCGTTCATACGCTCGCCTGAAACGGATTGCCTGCACATCTTAAGTCCCGGTGTGCAGGGAGTTCGACATCATTACAACGGGACGGACAATGAGTGAAACGAATGGGTAAGAAAGTCTATTGCGGCAACCTCGCGTACAGCGTGCGGTCCGGTGATCTCGATCAGCTCTTCTCGGAATTTGGCACCGTGGTCAGCGCCCAGGTGATCGAAGACCGCGAAACCGGTCGCAGCAAGGGGTTTGGTTTCGTCGAAATGTCGACCGACCAGGAAGCTGCGGCGGCGATTGCTGGCCTTAACGGCAAGGACAACGAAGGCCGCAAGCTGATGGTCAATGAAGCCAAGCCACGCGAAGATCGCGGTGGTGGTGGCGGCGGTGGTGGCCGGGGTGGATACGGCGGCGGTGGTGGCGGTGGCCGGGGTGGCTACGGCGGCGGCCGCAGTGGCGGTGGTGGTGGCGGTAACCGCTGGTAAGTACCGCTTCCTGGCCGGACCGGGAGCGGCTTCTCCCGGTCGCGACTGATGGAATCCGTTACTTCGTCGTGCGCACTGCGTTGCGGGCGATGAGCAGACGGATTTCTTCAGCGGAGTATCCCACGCTCTCGAGCACCTCCCCGGTGTTCGCACCCGCTATGGGCGATGGGCCGCGCGGCCTTACATCAGCCGTTGAAAACCGGAACGGCGCATTGACCGTTCGGTAACGGCCATGTTCCGGATGTTCTATTTCCGGGAAAAGACCAATCGCGTGTGCGTGCGCGTCACGTGATACCTCATCCAAGGTCAAGACCGGCCCCCAGATCAAACCCGCCTTGTCGAAGAGTGTTCCCCACTCATCGCGCGTACGCGTCTTGAGCGTTGCATCGACGCCCTCGACCAAGATTTTCATGTTGCGGTAGCGGCTGCCGCCATCCGTGAACCGGTCATCCTGCAACCACTCTTCCCGGCCAATGGTCCGGCAGAGTCGTTCGAAGGCGCCGCCGTCCATCATGTTGAACACGACCCACTTGCCGTCGCCACACGGGAAGCGGTTACCCGTGATCGACAACAGTTCGTGGCGGGCGCGGCGGCGTACGGGTGCGTTGTCGACAGCGGTGACGCCATAGTCGGAGGCCTGAGTCCACACGGCGGTTTCATAGAGTGAAGTTTCAACCACCTGGCCTTCGCCGGAGCGCTCCATCAGGCGCAGGGCGGCGAGGATCGAAGCCAGCATTGAGAGGCCTGTTGTGTGATCTCCTTGGGCTGGGCGCGCCATGGGCACGGTGCCCGTTTCACCTTCACGCATGGCGTCGTAGAGTCCGCTGCGACCGAAGAATGCAGTGACGTCGTAACCCGGACGCCACGCGTCCGGTCCGGTCGTGCCGTAACCGGTCAGGGTTGCGTGCACCAGCTTCGGGTTTGTCTTGAACAGTGACCTCGGATCAAGCCGGAATTTCTGCTGGCGTTGGATCAGGAGGTTGCACATGAAAATCTGCGCATCTTTCACAAGGCGGTGAACGACCTCGATACCTTCGGCGGTATCGAGGGCCACGACGATGGATTTTTTTCCGCGGTTGTCCACGTCGAACTGCAGGTCGTAGTGCTTGAATGCGGAATCGACTTTCGCCGGTCGGCTGTTGTTACGCATCGGGTCGCCACCGGGTGGTTCGATCTTGATGACCTCCGCACCCAGATCCGCAAGCAACGCACCGGCGCTTGGGGCTGCCATCCAGCTGTCGATTTCAATGACACGAATGCCGTCGAGTGGTGCGGCCATCAAATACTCCGGGTGAACTGGTTGGTACCAGGAGTATCCTATAGGTGTTATTCGATTGGGAGCGGGCATGCCGAAAGCGGGCGGGAGGACGGTGAGTGCAGCGTGGATGATCTGCGTTTTCCTGGGTCTCGGGGCTTGTCAGGAAGCGGCTGAAACAAAGCAACCCGAACCTGTCGCTTTTGATCTTGGGTTCGACATGAAAACCCTGATGACCCATGTTATCGAGGCGGCGGCAGAGACCGCCTGGGATTCGGCGGGTGAAGTGGTCACTGCAGAAGGTGAGAAAGATCTGGCGCCGGTGGACGATGAAGGCTGGTATCACGTCGAAGCCGCCGGAGCCACACTGGTTGAGTCAGGCAATCTGTTGTTGTTGCCAGGCCGCAATCCCGGCAAAGAAGACTGGACGGCGTTTTCGAAATCATTGTCGATGATGGGCCACCGGGTGAAAGACGCCGCCAAGGCCAGAGATCGCCATGCGCTCTTTCAGGCCGGCGCCGACCTCTACAGTGCCTGTGTGGCCTGCCATCAGGTGTACGCGCTGAACCTGCCGGTGAAGGTTGATTTGAATACAAACAGTGATCAGGTGACGGATTAGGTGATGGCGGAAAACTACGACCACCTCAGGGAAAGGGCGCGGTCAGTCAGTGGCAAGTCGGGGCGAGTCAGGCAACGGATTGCCGTAGATCCCTCGTTTGACCCGTGGTCAGTACCGCTCGATGAGTTAAACGTCGCCAACCCCGAGATCTTCCGCCAGGAGCTGTGGCCGAAGTACTTCAAACGCCTGCGCGATGAAGCGCCGGTGCACTATACGGCAGACAGCCAGTATGGCGCATACTGGTCGATCACCCGTTTCGAAGACATCATGGAAGTCGACAAACGCCACGATGTGTTCTCGTCAGATTTCACCATGGGCGGGATTACGATCCACGGCCGGCCGACATCGATGCAGGAACTGCCGATGTTCATCCAGATGGATCCGCCCAAACACGATGCGCAGCGGATGACCGTAGCGCCGATGTTCACACAACGTTCGCTTGCTGAGCTTGAAGCCGTGATCCGCGAGCGGGCCGGTAACATCCTCGATGCCCTGCCGCGCAATACCGAATTTGACTGGGTTCCGGAAGTCTCCGTCGAGCTGACGAGCCGCATGCTGGCGACGTTGTTCGATGTCCCACAGGAAGACCGCAAGACGCTGATCCGCTGGTCGAACATCGTCAGTAACGCCGATGACCCGGACTACATCACCGATGCAGCCCAGTTCTGGGAGGCGATGGCGGAGTGTGGCGAGTACTTCGCGCACATGTGGCAGTCGAAGAAGAGTGCGGAACCGCGCTTTGATCTCCTGTCGATGCTCTCGCATTCACCGGCAACAGCTGACATGGACCGGCGCGAGTTGCTGGGCAACGTGATCCTTTTACTGGTCGGTGGCAACGATACAACCCGTAATTCCATCAGCGGTGGTGTACATGCGCTGAACGAGTTCCCTGACGAGTTTGCGAAGCTGCGAGCCAATCCGGCACTCGTTCATTCCATGGTGCCGGAGATCATCCGCTGGCAAACGCCGCTCATGCACATGCGACGTACCGTCATGCAGGATGTGGATTTTCGTGGCCATGCGCTCAAGCGTGGCGACAAGGTGGTGATGTGGTACTTGTCCGGCAATCGCGATGAACGGGTTATCGACGATCCAGACCGGTTTATCATCGACCGCAAGGATCCAAGACACCACTTGAGCTTCGGCTTCGGGATCCACCGTTGCCTCGGCAATCGGCTCGCAGAAATTCAGGTGAGGGTGCTGTGGGAGGAGATCCTCAAGCGCTTCTCGCGTGTTGAAGTTCGTGCCGAACCGGTGCGGGCGAGTTCTTCGTTGTTTCGCGCGATCCAGTCGATGCTCGTCGCAGTCAGCGCCTGACGTCGTTTCCGCTCAGTAAGACTTCGGCAGATCGAGCACGTTTTCGGCGAGGAAGTTCAGCACCATCTGTTCGGACACCGGCGCAATGCGGGCGATCATGGATTCCCGCATCAAGCGCTCGATCTGGAATTCTTTGGCGTAACCCATCCCACCGTGGGTCAGCATGGCCTGTGTTGCCGCGTTGAATCCGGCTTTGCCGCCGAGGAACTTGGCGGCGTTGGCTTCGGCCCCACAGGGTTGGCCGCTGTCGTAGAGGGATGCTGCCCGCATGGCCAACCAGTAGGCAGATTCGAGATAGGCCCAGCTTTCCGCCAGTGGATGAGCGATGCCTTGATTCTGGCCGATGGGTCGCCCGAAGACCACCCGCTCACCCGCATATTTCGCAGCGCGGTTCACTGCATCCTGGCCGAGGCCGACTGCTTCCACTGCAATCAGGATCCGCTCCGGATTGAGACTGTGCAGGAGGTAGTGGAAACCTCGGCCTTCTTCACCGATGCGGTCGACATCCGGAATGAACAGGTCATCGATAAATGTTGCATTGGAATCCACCGCGGCACGACCCATTTTCGGAATACGCGTCACCGTGACCCGTGAGCGATCGAGATCAGTGAAGAAGAGGGTCAGACCATCAGTGCGTTTGTTGACCTCGCTCTTTTTCTTGGTGCGGGCGAGCAACATGATCTTGTGCGCTTCCTGCGCCGTGGACGTCCACATCTTGCGGCCCTTGACCCGATAGCCACCGGGAACTTTCTCGGCAAAGGTCTCGATGCTCGTAGTGTCGAGACCTGCGTTGGGTTCAGTCACACCGAAGCAGACCTTGTGTTGGCCGGAGATGATCGGCGGCAGCATCCTCTGTTTCTGTTCATCGGTGCCGACCACGACGATGGGGTGCGGTCCGAACAGATTGATGTGCACGCTCGATGCAGCCGCCTGGCCACCACCGCCTCGCGCGATGGTGTGCATCATCACTGCCGCTTCGATCACACCGAGTCCTGAGCCGCCATAGGCCTCCGGCATGGTGATGCCGAGCCAGCCGCCTTTGGCAAGCGCGGCCACAAATTCTTCCGGGAACCGTGCGTCGCGATCACACGTGCTCCAGTAGTTGTCGTCGAACTGACTGCACACCTTGCCGACGTTATCGGCGATGGACGCTTGAGCTTCGGTAAAGGTGATGTTCATGACGAATGGATCAGCCGATCAGTTTCACGCGCATGCCGCAGAGCATCAGCGTGTCCCCATCGAGCTTTAAACCGCGTTTTTTCGCGGCAGCGAGTATGGCGGCTTTGTCCGTGCACTGGATGTCGATGCCACCCAGTCCTTCCGGGCGGCCGTCCGTACATGGCACGAAGCGGACCTTGGCGTTGTCCAGCGGCAGAGTGAGGCCGTCCGAAGCAAGCGGGATCTGACTGATCTCGCTCCAGCGCGCAGCCACCTGCCGAGGATCATCGGCCTGCACTTCCGCAGCGACGATCCCGGCAACCCGCGAGGTGTCCTTGTACATCTGCCACTCCGGACCGGAAGGTTCCCAGGGGCCGTCATGGGCGTGGGCGTTTTCGCCCAGCGCTTCGTCAATCTCGAAGAAAGAACCGCCAGTATCCTTGGGGTGCAACTGTATGTTGCGAAAGTGTTTGTTTTCGAACTGGTTGACGATGCGGATGCCGAGATCTGCAACCCGCTTGCGCCGCGGCAGGTGATCATCACATTGGGTGATCACCATGTAGCCGCCATCGCCGCCACGCCGTTCCAGGTAACGTCCACCCGCAGTGTTCTCGCGAGTGGGCGCAACCACCTCCAGCAGGGTATTACCGATGGGGAAGAGCGCGTTCTCGAGTCCGAAGTGGCCAACGCCCGGATCGCGGAATGCGACCTTGACGCTCAGCACGTCGAGCAGCGCTGCCTCGACTGGCGCGAGCTTTTCAGCAACCAGTGCGATCTGTCGAAGTCTCAGCCACATGTTTCCCCCTTCGGGCAGCCGTTAGCGTCCGATTTCGTAACCTAACCCTGTTGCAGACTGTTGAAGGTCTTGCCTTCCGCAACCAGTTTTTCCAGCAGCTTCGCCGGCTTGAACGCTGTGCCGCCGTACTCCGCGTCGAACTTCTTCAGATCAGCGAGGATGTTGGCGAGCCCTTGTTTGTCCGCCCAGTGCATCGGTCCACCGACCGTGTCCGGGAAGCCATAGCCGTTGATGTAGGTGATGTCGATGTCACAGGGGCGAAGGGCAATACCTTCTTCCAGCACCTTGGCGGCTTCGTTGACCAGCGGATAGAAACACCGCTTTAGCACTTCCTCATCACTCACCGGGCGACGCCTGATGCCGGCTTCAGCGGACACCGCTTCGACGATCTGCACCACTTCCGGGTCCGGGGTACCCGCACGGCTGCCTTCCGGGTAGATGTAGAAACCGCGATTGTTCTTCTGCCCATAACGGCCCATTTCCGCGAGCCGGTCTGCTACGCGCTGCGCCGGTGGAATGTCTTCAACTTTCACGCCATTGAGCTTGCGTGCGCGCCAGCCGAGATCGAGGCCGACGAGGTCGTTCATGCGGAACGGGCCCATGGGTAATCCGAACCCCTGAATGACGTTGTCCACCTGGTACGGCGTTGCCCCTTGCAGAATGATCTCCGCTGCCTGGCGGGTGTAGGCGCCGAGGATCCGGTTGCCGATGAACCCCGGAGCATTGCCGGAGAGTACGGCGATCTTGCCGATCTTCTTGCCGATGGCCATGGCGGTGGCAATCGTCGTCTTGGAGGAATGTTTGCTCCTGACGACTTCCAGCAGGCGCATGATGTTCGCCGGGCTGAAGAAGTGCATGCCACACACGAGTTCTGGTCTCTTGGTCGCCATGGCGATCTGATCGACATCAAGACCGGAAGTATTGGAGGCAAGCATTGCGCCGGCTTTGGTAACGCCATCGAGTTTGGTGAAGATCTCTTTCTTGAGCTCGAGGTTTTCATAGACCGCTTCGATGATCAGGTCGGCCTTGCCGAGGTCTTCATACTTCAGCGTGCCGGTGATCAGCGCCATGCGTTTGTCGACATCTTCGGCAGACATACGGCCCCGCTGGGCCTGGATGTCGTAGTTGCGTTTGATGACACCAAGGCCACGCGTGAGTGCCTCTTCTGTCATCTCGAGCACAGTGACCGGAATGCCGGCGTTGGCGAAACACATGGTGATTCCGCCGCCCATAGTGCCGCAGCCGACGACACCCGCGGTTTTCACGTCGAGCAGCGGCGTGTCCTTGGCGATGTCGGGGATCTTCGCGACTTCACGTTCACTGAAGAAGATGTGGATGAGCGCTTCGCGCTGCGGATGCCGCAGACACTGGCCGAAACGTTCCTGTTCGACGACAATGCCCGCATCGAAATTGCCGGCGTTCACGGCGGCTTCCACGCACTGGATGATCATCTCCGGTGCAAACCGGCCACGCATGGTACGCGCCACCTGCTGCCTGGCCTCCACGAAGACGTTCTGATTGCCACGATCCGGATCAATCATCTTCGTCTCATTGCGGATCTTGCGGGTCGGGCTGCCACGACCAATCAGGTCCTGCGCGAACTTCACCGCACCGGCAACGATATCGCCTTCGATGACTGCATCGACGATTCCTAGGATCTTTGCTTGTGGTGCTGGAATACCATCGCCAGACAACATGAACTTGAGCGCTTTTTCCGCGCCGATGAGACGCGGTAACCGTTGTGTACCGCCGGCGCCGGGCAACAACCCGAGTTTGACTTCAGGCAGGCCGACCTGGGCGGCGGGCAGCGCCACGCGATAGTCGCAGCAGAGAGCCACTTCGAGCCCGCCCCCGAATGCCGTGCCATTGAGGGCGGCAACGATGGGCTTGGTGCTGTATTCCATGTTGTGCAGACACTCTGCGAGCCCCGGACCCTTGGGTGCGCCACCGAATTCAGAGATGTCGGCACCGGCGATGAAAGCGCGCCCTGCACCGGTCAGCACCACGGCCTGTACGGCAGCATCAGCGAGTGCCTTGTTGATGCCCTCATGCAGCCCGGCGCGGACCCCGCTGGAGAGTGGGTTGACCGGTGGATTGTCGACGGTGAGCAGTGCGACGTTGCCACGCACTTCGTAGTGCACTGTGCCTTTCATGAAATTCCCCCAGAAGAACGGATCGATTTGGCTGTCGCAGGAACTTTGACGTGGAAGTGCTGCGCAGGCGAGGCAGTCAAACTAAACGGGGGGAGGGGTGCAGCGCAACCTTCGGAATGTCCCAGGCGAAACGGCCCGGGAATGAGACTCCGAAGGTGCGGAAAAGGAACTAGAGAGTGAGCGTCACCACATCTTCTCGCCACATAGTTTCTGCATGACGATGTAGCCGAAGAAGAAGTGCACGTCTTCAGAAAGTTGCATGTCGTTGATGTCCGCATGCACGTGGTGCTGGGCAAGGGCTTTGGGCTTGCCACCGGTGTATCCGCACAGCGCCAGTGTCACGCCTTTGTTCTCATTCGCCCAGCGGACTGCGCGCAGGACGTTCTCGGAGTTGCCGCTGCCTGAGATCCCCATGACGAGATCACCCGGCTTCATCCCGTTGGCTTGTGCGCTTTCGTTCGAGGCGGCAACATACCCTAGAACGTGTTTTAAAAAACCTGCGGGCCGGTTAGCACTTGCAGGTCAGCGCAGCACCGGGAGAGAAGATGTCAGAACTGAACGCCCCGTCGCAGACCACTGAGGCAACCCCTGCCTTCGATCCCGAGGCCTTACGCCGCAAGTACCGCGAGGAGCGTGACAAACGGCTGCGTGGTGATGGCAATGCGCAGTACATCGAGCTGAAGGATGAGTTCGGTCACTACCTCGATGATCCCTACGTCGCGCCGGTGGTGCGATCACCAAAGACCGACACTGTGGAGTTTCTCGTGATCGGCGGCGGGTTCGCCGGGCTGCTCGCGGGCGCACGCTTGCGTGGGGCGGGCGCCAAAGAAATCCGCCTCATCGAAAAAGGCGGCGATTTTGGCGGTACCTGGTACTGGAACCGCTACCCCGGCGCCGCCTGCGATACCGAGGCGTACATCTATCTGCCGCTACTGGAAGAAACGGGCTACATCCCGACGGAGAAGTATGCAAAAGCACCGGAGATCCTGGCCCATAGCCGGCGGATTGGTGAGCAGTTTGACCTTTATCGGGACGTGCTGTTCCAGACGCAGATTACTGAGCTGCGGTGGAACGCGCGGGCATCCGCCTGGCGGGTGCGAACGGATCGGAACGACAAGTTCCACGCCCGTTTCGTGGTGATGGCCAACGGCCCGCTCAACCGGCCGAAGTTACCCGGTGTGCCTGGCATCGGCTCGTTCGAAGGGCACTCATTCCACACCAGCCGCTGGGATTACGACTACACCGGCGGCAACAGCTACGGAAATCTGGAGAAACTTGCCGACAAACGGGTGGGGGTCATCGGCACTGGCGCAACGGCGGTGCAGTGTGTGCCACACCTCGGCGCAGCTGCGAAAGCGCTGTATGTCTTCCAGCGCACGCCGTCGAGCATCGACGTTCGCGCGAACCGGCCGACGGATCGAGCCTGGGCCGAGTCCCTGGAGCCGGGATGGCAGCGGCGCCGTATGGAGAACTTTTCCACCATCACCGGTGGTGGTTTTGCCGAAGAAGACCAGGTGATGGATGGCTGGACGGAAATCATCGGCAAGCTGCTCCGCAACCGGAACATGAAAGGAACACCGGCCGACATCATCCGTACCATTGAAATGGCTGATTTCGAAAAGATGGAACAGATCCGTGCCCGTGCCGAAGCGGTGGTGAACGATCCATCCACGGCAGAAGCGTTGAAACCCTGGTATCGGCAGTTCTGCAAGCGGCCCTGTTTTCATGATGAGTATCTGCAGACCTTCAATCGCCCCGGTGTCACGCTAGTGGACACTGACGGCAAGGGTATCGAGCGCATCACGGCCAGGGGCATTGTCGCGGGCGGTCGGGAATACGAACTTGACTGCATCATCTACGCGAGTGGATTTGAAGTCGGTACGCCGATGGAACGACGCGCCGGCTATCAGGTGTATGGTGAAGGCGGCGTTGCACTCAGCGACAAATGGCGAACGGGGGTGTCGACGCTCTATGGCATGCAAACCAGCGGATTCCCGAATCTGCTCATCATGGGTCTTTCCCAGGTCGGCGGCAGTGCCAACATCCCGCATGTCATCGATGTACAGGCTCGGCACATCGCTTACATCCTGAAGGCTGCGCTCGAACGGCAATCGCGGCGGATCGACATCACCCGTGAAGCGGAAGAAGCATGGGTGCAGAAGGTCGTCGCAGCATCGGTGATGAGTCTCGAATTCCTGCAGCAATGTACACCGGGTTACTACAACAATGAGGGGCAGCCACAGGGCGAACTGATCCGTCGCAACGGTGCCTATGCACCGGGTATCATGGCGTTCTCACGCATTCTGGATGAATGGCGAGCTGAGGGTTCGCTGGCCGGAGTCGAGTTCCACTGAACCTTATCGTTGGAAGAACGGGCGCAGACATGAAGGTTTTCATTTCGGTCGACATGGAGGGGATCAGCGGTCTGGTGCGCTGGCCGGACGTTTCGTCCCATGGCATCGATTTCAAACGCAACCGGCGGCTCATGACCCTCGATGCCAATGCGGCAGTGGCGGGTGCCTTCGCCGGTGGTGCCACCGAAGTGGTGGTTGAAGAGAACCACGGTGTCGAAGACGTCTGTGTGCTCTTGATAGATGAGGTGGACGCACGCTGCCGGGTCATCCGGGGTGCGGGGCGTGGTGGTTCGACCACCATGGCCGGGCTCAAGTCCGACTGCGCCGTCGTGCTCTTGATCGGTCATCACGCCCGTGCCGGTTCCCGCCCCGGCATCATGGCGCACACTATTTCCTGGGAAGGGTTCCGGCTGGTCAGTCTGCATGGTCAGCCGATCGGTGAGCCGGATTTTTTCGCTATCCGTGCCGGTGAGCTGGGTGTACCGGTCGGCATGGTCAGTGGCGATCAGGTTGTCGCGGAACAGGTGCGTGAACTCAGCCCGCTTGCAGAATGTGTGATCGTGAAACATGCCCTCTCGAATCAGGCGGCAGACTGCCTGGCACCGGCGCGGGCACGGGAACTCATCGCTGCAGGTGCGGAGCGCGCGGTGCGAGCGGCGAGGAATGGCACCTTCAAACCCTATCGTGCTGTTGCTACGCCCTATGTGTTCGACGTGGCGCTCAAATCGCCGATGAACGACGCGATGCGGAGCAACCTCAATGCGTTGAAGGACTTCGAGATAGTCAGCGAAGGCCTCGTGCGGGTAACTGCGCCGGACATGGATCTCGGGTTCCGGCGTGTCGCCTATCTCGGTTACGCGAACCGGCCTGGGGTTCTCAAGTACTGACGCCCACCGGACTTCCGCCCACTACTTCTTCCGGGCGTTGGCGAAGACTTCTGCCAGGGTTCAGAACGATTGTCATGAGGGGCGGGAATCTGCGTCCCTGGTGCCACTCCGCTTGTCACCTGGATGACCTTTCGGGTTGTTACGGGGGTCTTTGCTCTGTTGCCGCACCGTTGATTCCCTACGTTCCAGACGATTGCCCGGTACATCCTTGGACGCTGTGTCGCCGAGACGCATCGACAGGCCGATCCGTTTGCGCGGCACATCCACTTTGATGACCTTCACCTTCACAATGTCGCCGGCCTTCACCACCTCGTGTGAGTCTTTTACGAATCGATCCGCAAGAGCCGAGATGTGCACCAGACCATCCTGGTGAACGCCGATATCGACAAAGGCGCCGAAGTTGGTGACGTTGGTGATCACACTCTCGAGCACCATGTCCGGCTGCAGGTCGGTGATCTGGTTGACTGACTCGTTGAACCGGGCGGTCTTGAATTCCGGACGTGGATCGCGCCCCGGTTTTTCGAGCTCCGCAAGGATGTCCTCTACGGTCGGCAGGCCGAACCGGTCATCGGTGTATCGGGAAGGATTGACTGCGCGGAGCAAGGTGGGTTGTTGCATCAGCGTGCGTACCGGCTCATCGAGGTCCCTCATGATCTTCTCGACAACCGGATAGGCTTCGGGGTGGACAGCTGATGCGTCGAGTGGATTGTCGCCACCGACGATTCGCAGGAACCCGGCCGCCTGTTCGAACGCTTTTGATCTGAGACGCGGCACGTCCAGAAGCTCACGCCGGTTGCGGAAAGCGCCTTTCTAGTCACGCAGCGAGACCACGTTCGCTGCGAGTGTTGGCGTAAGACCTGCAACACGGGCGAGTAAAGGGGCGGAAGCGGTGTTCACATCCACGCCGACGCTGTTGACGCAGTCTTCAACCATGGCATCAAGCGCCTTTGCCAGCTGTATCTGCGGTACATCGTGCTGGTACTGGCCGACGCCGACGGACTTGGGGTCGATCTTGACGAGTTCTGCCAGTGGATCCTGGAGGCGTCGGGCGATGGATACTGCGCCGCGCAGGCTCACATCGAGATCCGGAAACTCCCTGGCGGCGAGTTCAGACGCGGAATACACCGAAGCGCCTGCTTCAGAAACCGTAATCGACTGGAACGCCAGCGCCGGGTGTTCCTTCTACACATGCGAGACGAGCGCATCGGTTTCACGCGAAGCCGTGTCATTGCCGATGGCGATCAGATCCACTTTATGCCGGCTGGCAAGCGCCGCCAACGTGCTGATACTGCCGCGAATATCGTTGCGCGGTGCGAACGAAAACACGGTTGTGGTGTCGAGCAGTTTGCCGGTGCTGTCGACCACCGCCACTTTCACACCGGTGCGAATGCCCGGGTCCAGCCCCATGGTCGTGCGAGCACCTGCGGTAGCGGCCAGGAGGAGATCACGCAGATTACGTGCGAAGACGCGGATCGCTTCCGAATCCGCTACAGCTCGCACTTCGCCGAGCAATGTGTTCTCGATCGACGCGGCGAGTTTCGCGCGCCAGGTCAGACGCACCGTGCTGCTGATCCATTGATCCGCCGCACGCCCTTGGTCCTTCCAGCCGACGGATGCGGCGATGCGCAATTCACAGGCGCAAGCGCGCTGCTCCATTCCGGGTTGGCAATTTCCTCCGGCAATTTGAGTGCGAGTTTCAGTACTCCTTCGGCGCGGCCACGAAAAGTGGTGGGGTGGCAGCTTGTTGATGGCTTCCGAAAAACTGAAATAGTCCCGAAACTTCGCGCCTTCTTCTGCTTTGCCTTCCACCGCTTCTGCAACCAATACGCCGCGTTCCCATTGGTGAGCCCGCAGTTCGGCAAGCAGATCCGCGTTTTCGGCGAAACGGTCATCAGAATCGCCGCCGCGCCGTCGAGAGCGGCCTTGTTGTCTGCGACGCCGGGGTTATCGCCCTCTTCCGTAGTGAACGGCGGTCGGAGGAACGTTGCAGCAATCGTATCCGGGTTCAGTGTCGGATCGTTGAGGAGGGTGTCTGCGAGGGGTTCAAGGCCAGCCTCGCGGGCAATCTGCGCTTTCCCCGCATCTGACTATCGCCTCTTTGGATCAGCTCGCAAGGGGTGACGTGACATCCCGGAACGACACCTCGAGCGAGGTGAGCACATCGATCACGCAGGGTTTGCCGCAGGCCATGGCTTCGCGAATGGCCGGTTCGAGATCAGCAGCTTTGCTCACCCGGATGCCATGACAACGCATGGCGCGCGCCATTTCCGCGTGGTCGAAGTCCTGGAATTCAGCAGCGAACGGACCACCACCATGCAGCACCCAACCGAGCGCATGATTGTTGAACACCACGTTGATGATGGGAATATTCTGTTCCACTGCGGTCATCATGCCGTTCATGGTCATGCCAAACCCGCCGTCACCGCAGATCGCCACCACAGTGCGTTGCGGATGTACCAGCTTGGCAGCAAGCGCCGCAGGAATGCCGAAACCCATGGGGCCAGCTCCCGCCGCCTGAAGGAAACCGTTGGGAGAGCGGTTCTGGTAGAAGTGAGTCATGAGAATGCGGTTTTCGCCGGCATCGCAGGTGACGATCGCATCGTCCGGCAGCACGTTACGCAAGGCACCGATGACACGTTGCGGCAAGATCGGCTCTTCGTCGTTCTGGTATTGCGGCGTGTTGAAGTGCCCGTGTTCCGATCGAAAAGCCTGTACTCGCCTCTCTGCAGCGGTGTGTCGTCCAGAGCTGTGCGCGAATGCCCTGGTGAGTTCTGCCAAAGCGAGTTTGGCATCCGCGTGAATCACCTGATTGGCCGGGAATGTCCACGAAGCGTTGCGCGTTTCGATGTCGATTTGCACAAAGGTCTGTCGGCCTGGATCGAGCAATAACGGATTCGCGCGCGCGGTATCGGAGATGCCGAGTTTGGAACCGACTACCACCACCACATCAGCATCTGCAACTGCCGCGTTGGCGCCTGGTGTGCCGAAGGTGCCGAATACACCGAGGGCCAGCGGATGGTTTTCTGCGTAGGTTCCCTTACCTGATGCGGTGGTGACGACCGGTGCGCCGAAGGCTTCTGCAAACGCTTTCAGTTCATCGAAGGCTTGCGCGATCCGCACCCCATTGCCGGCGATGATCACTGGCCGCTCGGCGGCGTTGAGAAGATCAACAGCGGCACCCATCTCTACCGGATTCGCTGGCAAGCGATTCGTCGCGAGATAGGGCGTCGTACGCCACAGCTTAGGTACCGTATCCGGTCCAACGTGACCTGACAGGCCGCCTGCTGCATACAGCACCGCCACCGGTCCGGATTGCCCGCTTGTTGCGTGTTTGATTGCGAATTGTGTGGCCTGCACACCAGCGGCAGGAGAATGGGCTTCGAATACTTCCTTGGTGAGTGCCTTGAATGCCTGTCGGGCATTCCACGTCCCCCAACCGCCGGTACCTGCCTGGTAGGGGCCGTGCAGATCGAACCCCGGGTTGTCGCTGAAATCCGTCAGCAACAGCATGGGAGAACTTGAGAGGTGCGCCTCGAGTGTGCCGAGAAGCCCATTGCCGAGCACCCACGGACCTTGACCGATGATCACACCTGGCCGGCCAGTGAGCCGGCCATAGACTTCAGCCATGACACCGGCGAGGCTCTCATGCCGCACGAGTACCGTTCGGATCTGGTTCTGATGATTGGCAAGGGACATGAAGAGGCGCCCGGTATGGCCGCCAGCGATGCCAAACACCATGCCGATCCCCGCGTCGTGTAGCACCTGTAACACGGCATCGGACGTTCTGATCTGATCCTGGGTGAGGAGTTCTACTGTCATTTAGTCCGCCCTGTTCCAGCCGCCGTCGATGGGAATGAGAGTGCCTGTCACATAGTCCGAGA
>VGVE01000048.1 GCA_016874135.1 Gammaproteobacteria bacterium
AATCTCCTCGGGCGCGTCGGGCCGTGCTCGAGGAGATTGCCAAGCGGCAACCTGCAAAACGCCTGCCGGTATTGTTGGTCGAGCTTCTCAATCCAGGCTGGCGCAACCTTCTGGTGCATACCCACCTGCGCAAAGGTACGGAATCATCGGAATGGCGTGATCAGCTGGCGATCATTGATCAGGTTCATGGCCAGCTGATCGGCACGTTGAAACCCAAGCACCCGGGTTTCGTCAATCCTGATGAACTGCTGCGCCGGATCGTGGAGAGCCTCAACAGCATTTCTTTTGATCCTGCAAAACGAACACCGTTGCTGATGAAGCTGTCTGCGGCGCTGGTTGGGGATACCGCCGGACTCAAGGCGCCGGTGAAATATGAGGACATGCCCGAAGGTGGCATGCAAAAAGTGTTGAGCTTCGAAGGCTTGTTGCCCGAGCTCAACCCGGAAGCGGACTCAGAGGATGAGAGCGTGCGCCGCGACTCCGCGCGGGCGCTGACCCGGGCACGCAAGATCTAGATTGGCGAATGGCTTGCGGCGAGTGATGTGGAAGGTCGACCAGTCATCCTGACGGTTGCATTCGTGGGCGACGCCAATGCCTCGTTTGTAATGGTTAATCGACGGGGCGTGAAGAACCGCGAGATTGACCTGAAGCAAATGGCGCAGTCCCTCTTTGAAGGCAAGATCATGCTGCTGGAGGACTTTGATCTGCCTCTGATGGAACGTGCCTCGCAGCGCATGCTCGAGAACCTGCACAGTCAGCTGGCGTATCAGGCGAGTCACGACGAATTGACCCAGCTGCTCAATCGCAAGGAGTTCGAAAAAGCGGTTGATTCAGCTATCGCCCAGGCTCGCCGAACCGGCGTTCAACACGCGTTACTCTATCTCGACCTCGACCAGTTCAAGATCGTCAATAACACGAGTGGCCATACGGCGCGCGATGAGCTCCTGAAGCTGGTCGGCGAAACCCTCGCCAAACACGTCAAGGACAAAGCTGCAGTTGTGGCCTATCTCGGCGGTGACGAGTTTGGTCTGCTGCTCTCCAACGAGAACACGGTTGAAGCACGGCGCAATTCAGAAGAAACGCTGAGTGCCATCCGCGGACAGAAGTTTGTCTGGCAGGGTCGAACGCACAGCCTGAGCGCCAGCATCGGTCTTGTCTTCATCGATCCGTCCACGGACTCAGTGGACAGTGCCATGCAGTACGCCGATGAAGCCTGTTATGCAGCGAAGGACGCTGGTCGTAACCGGGTTAAGGAGTACGAGCTGGGTGATGCGCGCATGCTGCGCAGACGCCGGGTCATGGAGTGGGTTTCGGAGCTCGACAAGGCCCTGAGTGAGGAGCGCCTGATTCTAAACTGCCAGCGTATCGCGTCCATCGCCACGCCGGATCGCCGTACTGAGGGGCACTATGAAATTCTGCTGACGATGCGTTATGAACTGGGCGAGGTGATGCCACTGTCGAATTTCATACGCGCGGCAGAAACATACAACCGCATGACAGTGATCGATCGCTGGGTCATTTCTTCCGTGCTCACGTGGCTTTCCGATCACCGCAGCCGGCTCGACTACTTCGGCGGTTTTGCGATCAATGTCTCCGGTCATTCGGTGAATGATGAGACGTCCCCGGACTTCGTGCTGGAACAGTTTTCGAAAACCCAAGCGCCAACCTCGAAAGTCTGTTTCGAAATCACTGAAACGGCGGCCATCGCCAACCTTGATAACGCCGTTGAATTCATGAACCGCATGAAGATCATCGGCTGTCGTTTTTCGCTCGATGACTTTGGTACAGGGCTGTCATCCTATTCTTTCCTGCGCAATCTGCCGGTTGATTACGTGAAGATTGACGGCGTTTTCGTCAAGGACATCACCACCATGCCCGGTGACGAGGCCGTGGTCCGGTCGATCAATGAAATCGGCCATTACATGGGCAAGAAGACGATTGCCGAATACGTCGAGAGCGAGGCAATTCTCCCGGCACTTAAGGATATTGGTGTGGACTATGCGCAGGGTTACTGCATTGAGAAACCCTGCAAACTCAGCAAGCTCGTGCGTTGAATCGCTGATTCAGCGGCGATTCGTCAGCAGGAATTCGAGCAGCGCTTTCTGGCTGTGCAGTCGGTTGTGAGATTCAGGAAACGCCACAGAGCGCGGGTCATCGAGCAGAGTTTCGCTGATCTCCTCACCCCGATGGGCCGGAAGACAATGCATGAAGAGCACATCGGCAGCAGCCCGGTCGAGCAGCGCTTCATTCACCTGGTAATCCGCGAACGCTTTTTTCCGCGCCAGTTTTTCTGCGTCGTGTCCCATTGACGACCAGACGTCAGTTACGACCAGGTCGGCGTTGTGTACTGCATCGGCGGGTGCGGATACAACTTCGGACCGAGGATTGGCGCGTAGCAGTTCCGGCGCGGGGCGGTAGCCTTCCGGCGCTGCGATGCGCAGTTCGAAATCCCAGAGGCTCGAGGCTTCGATGTACGAGTTACACATGTTGTAACCATCACCGATAAACGCCACCCTCTTGTCGCGGATGGAGCCGCGAAACTCCTCGAAAGTCTGAATGTCGGCGAGCAGCTGGCAGGGATGCTGGTATCGCGTCATTGCGTTGATCACCGGAACCGTTGCGAATCGGGCGAACGTCTCCACCGTTTCCTGTGACAGGCTGCGGATGATCACTACATCGACAATGCCGGAGAGTACGGCGGCCGTGTCGGATACGGGCTCGCCACGACCCAGCTGACTGACGGACGGATCCAGATAGATGGTGTGACCACCCAGCTGGAACATGCCGGCTTCGAAACCGACCCGGGTCCTTGTGCTTGCGAGTTCAAGAATCAGTGCAGCGGTCTTGCCCTGCAACGGCCGGTGTTCACCACCGGCCAGATGCAGCCGCTTGAGTTCATGTGCGCGCTGGATGACGTAGGCGAGTTCGTCAGAAGAAAAACTGCGAAGGGTCAGGAAATCCCGTTTGTTGTTGTGGGTCATGGTTCATCAGGCGCGGTTGATGAGTCCGACCAGACGGTTCACGAGTTCATCGGCTTCGCCGTCACTCATCGTCAGCGGCGGCAACAGTCGCACCACATTGCCGTGGGTGACGTTGATCAACAGCCCATCGGCGAGTGCACTGCGAACAAGAGGCGTGCAATCGCTGGTGAATTCAACCGCGATCATCAATCCCTTGCCGCGAACTTCGCGGATCGCATTGTTGCCCTTGAGCCCGGCTTTGAGTGCATCGAGGATGCGATTGCCAAGCACCGTGGCCCGCGCGCATAAACCTTCGTCCTGGATGGTGTCGATTACCGCAATTGCCGCGGCGCACACCAACGGATTGCCACCGAACGTGCTGCCGTGATTGCCCGGCTGCATCAGATTCGCAGCCGCACCGCGGGCCAGACAGGCGCCGATCGGCACACCGTTGCCAAGACCTTTGGCGGTGGTTACGACATCCGGCATGATCCCGCTCTGCTGATAGGCGAAGTATGTCCCGGTGCGGCCGTTGCCGGTTTGTACCTCGTCGAGCATAAGCAGCCAGTTGCGCGCATCACACATCGCGCGCAGCTTCGGCAGATAGTCGTCGTCAGATATGTTGATGCCACTTTCGCCCTGGATCGGTTCGACGAGAATCGCGACGATCTCATCTTCGTTCTCCGCAATGCGTTCAATGGCGGCGATGTCATTGAACGGCGCTCGTACGAAACCAGGCATCAGCGGGTCGAATCCGGCCTGTACCTTGCGGTTGCCGGTCGCGGTGAGCGTGGCGAGTGTTCGACCGTGAAAACTCTCGTCGGTCACGACGACGGTAGGCTTTTTCACCCCACGTGCGTGGCCGTGGAGGCGGGCGATCTTGATCGCGGCTTCGTTGGCTTCCGCGCCGGAGTTGCCGAAAAACACCCGGTCCATTCCCGACACCGCACATAGTTTGTCCGCAAGACGCTCCTGGTTCGGCACGCCATAGAGATTGGAACTGTGCAGGATTTTTCCGGCTTGCTCGCTGATGGCGGCCGTCACCCGCGGATGCGCATGTCCAAGCCCGGTGACTGCAATTCCAGTCAGACCGTCGAGATACCGTTTGCCTTCCATATCCACCAGCCAGGACCCATTGCCTCGTTCAAAGGCAGCCGGGAGACGGGCATAGGTCTGCATCAGATGGGATACGGCTGCATCGGACATGGCTTTGCCTTCCTTTGCGCATTTCCGGAGGGCGAGGGGCCCAAGTACTGGCGGCACTGCGCACAAAGTGAAGGGGCAGCCTGTGCTGCCCCGGAAAAAAGCCCGAATGGTAGCCAAAGGCCTAGGGCAGATCAATGCAATGAACGCGGTTCGGGGCCCGCCGCGCTCGTGTCGCTATTCCCCAGGAAGAACCGGCGCACAGGGCGCCGGCGATAAAGGCTCAGGCAGGGTAACGAATCACTCGCCCAGCATCATCTTCACGGTGAACCCGTACTGACGAGGTTGCGTTGGCGCGACGAATGCGAACAGCGTGGCTACCGGAGTACCACCGAGGCGCTCCACATCGTCATTCAGATTTTTGCCCCAGAGGGAAGCTGTGTAGCGGCCATCAACTGACTCCCAGTTGATCTGGGCATCCCATACGCCCAACGGACGGCGGTCAAATCCGATGTCGTTGGGTGTCGTCAGCACCATCTTGCTGGTGTATGCGTAACCGACCATCGCCGAGAAATTGCCGATGGCTGTCTCAGGGAAGTCATAACGCGCGCCAAGGTTCAGGTCCCACTTGGGTGCGCGCACCAGATCGAGGTGGGAGTTGTCGGTGGGGATGCCATTGCCCAGCAGATCCGCGATGAAACTCTTATACTCGATATCGAGCCAGCCGATGTTGCCGTAGAGGTTGAGGTTCTCGATGGGCAGAAAGCTGAACTGCAGCTCGACACCTACAGCTTCCGCACCGGCGGCGTTGTCTGTAAACGTTTCCTGCCCGGTCGAGGTCGGGGCGGCGCGAATCACACCACGCTGCAGATCCTTGTACTCCGAATAAAAAACGTTGGCGTTGATCTGCAGCCGGTTGTCCCACCACTCACTCTTGATGCCAGCTTCGTAGTTGTCGACCTGCTCCTGGTCATAGGGTGATGAGAACACCGGCAATGTGCCGGCATTGTTCACAAAACCGCCGGACTTGAACGCCCGCTGCCAGAAAGCGAAGACCAGCAGGTCATCGGATGGCTGATACTCAACGGCGAGGCGGGGCGAGAAGGCTTTCCAGTCCTCGTTAACCGGTCCAAAGCGCACGATCGGGTCGAAATCGTGCACATCTGTGGGATCTGTGCCCGCAAACGGCACGCCGTTACATGCGGGTCGAGGTGTCTGTCGAGGGTTACGACCAGGAGGGCAGTTGCTGTCGTTAATGGCCATACCGAGGACGTCGTCTTTCTTTTCGTAGGCGTAACGACCGCCGACACTCAATGTCCACTGATCAGTCAGGTGCCAATCGACCTGGGCATAGGTTGCCCAGGTGTTACGTTCCTGGCCATTGGTACCCCAGCTCAGGAACGGGTTCTCGCGGCTGAAGCCACCACCGCCGAACAGTTGGCTGTCGAGGAAGATCCACAGGTACTGCTCAACCGTGTATTCATCTTTGAAGAGGAATGCGCCGGCGACCACCTCGACGTTGTCGTTGAAGGTATAGTTGTAGCGCAGTTCGAGCTGATCGGACTTGAAGTCCTGTAAACGTGTGGAGGAAAACACGTCCCAGTTGTAGCCGTCGGTGTCGGTGGTGATGTCCTCTTCTTCATCGCGATGGCTGTAGATCACGGTGAACGTGCCGATGTCGGTGTTGTAGGAAGCATCCACCGTCACACTCCAGATGTCCTGGTCGGTCTGGTTGGGTGATAGGTTGAAACCGACTTCATATGGATCGCTGCCATCGCCGGGTATGTCGAAACGGGCATCACCAAACGGATCCTTGCAGGGGAAACCAAATGCCTGGTGAACTGCGCGACGACCGCTGAGTCCATTACCGAGAGGTGGTGGCAGGCTGCCCGGCTGGTAACACTGCGTCCAGTTGGCGGTACCGTCACCTTTGTCCTGCCAGATTTCGCCGATCACGTCGATCCGCAGCGCATCATTCGGCTCGAAGCGCAGGGAAGGGCGCACATAGACTGATCGGAAGCCGTTTTCCCGGTCACCTTTTTTATCTTCATCCACCCGCGTGCGCAGTGTGGCAGTAGCGGGGTTGTAGCTTTCGAGAATGATGCCGTCGTTCTTGAAGAACCCGTCGAGTTCGTTGTAATTCGCAGCGATGCGGAAGGCGAGCTTGTCTTCGATCAAGGGCACATTGCCGACACCACCGAAACGGCGTTTGCCGGCATTGCCCACCTCGGCGTGGAGTTCGCCGTTCAACTCATCGATCTGGGCGCGATTCGTTCGAACAGAAATCGCTCCGCCAAAGGCGTTGCGTCCGTAGAGAATGCCCTGAGGTCCTCGCAGGGCAGTGACTGATTCGACGTCAAAAAGATGCAGCAGTGCGACGGCATTGCGCGAGTAGTAGGCGTCGTCGACGAATACAGCGACAACGGGGTCGGCATAACTCTCGATGCCGGCGGTACCCACTCCCCGCATGTTGAACGATGCGGCCGCGTTGAAGAGGCCAACGTGTTCAAGCTGCACGTTTGGTACCGAGGTATTGAAGTCCTCGAGTGTGGACGCAAACATCCTCTCGAGTGCTTCCCCAGAAAACGCACTGACCGCTTCGGACATGTCCTGCACGTTCTGGGCAGTGCCTCGTTTCGTGGTCACGAGGATTTCTTCGATGACACCACTGGTGTCTTGGGCGGGTTCTTCCGCGGCGTAGACGGCCACGGCAGAAGGTGTCAACAAGGCGGCGGCAACTGCTCCGATCAATCGATGTTTCATGTAACCCCCGGTCCGGTTTCCCGGCTTCTCTCTGCTAGTGGAAAACGGATGTGGTCCGGTGTGTTAACTGCTGGTCTCCGGTGCATCCGCGATTCCTGAAACCTGCACTCTGCACGCAAGTCTGCTCCTGCGATCAGGTTGCAGGTTCAGCGGGCAAACAATCTCCCACCGGGATTCTGCGAGGCGGCGTACAAGCGAGCAAGGTTTTTTTAAGTCGGACGGAATACACCGTCGGGTGAACTGAGCGCCGCGGCCAATCGTTCAAGACCGGCCTGCAGCGTCGGCCGCGGACAACCGAAATTGAACCGGATAAAGCCGGGCCTGCCAAACTGTTCACCCAGCGACAATCCGAGGCCGTGGTTCACAAAATGTGTCTCGGCATCTGCCAGGTTCAGATCGCGGACATCGATCCAGGCGAGATACGTTCCTTCGACAGGCGTCATCCGTGCACCCGCAACCGTCCGTACGCGCTGCTCATTGCCGCGCAGATAATCCAGCATCGCCGGCAGCCAGTCGCTTCGATCCGACCATGCGAGTTCACAGGCGAGATAGGCGAGCGGACTGATGCCGGGCACGAGGCCGGCGCGCGCGTGCAGGAAATCCTGGCGCAGTACCGGATCTGGAATGACTGCCACTGCACAACTCAGTCCGGGCGTATTGTAGGCCTTGGTCGGCGAAAAGAGTGTAATCGTTCGGGCTTCGATTTCACGGGACAACGTTGCCACCGGCACGTGTTGCAACTCCCGGTCGAGGATCAGTGGACAATGGATTTCGTCGGACATCAGGATCAGGTTGTGGCGGAGGCAGAGTTCGGCGATCTGTTGAAGCTCGACGCGCGTGTATACCCTGCCGGTCGGATTCTGCGGATTACACAGCATGAATAGGCAGGAGTCTTTGGCACAGCGGTCGAGGTCATCGAAGTCCATGATCCATTGCTGGCCCGATCTGACGAGGTCACTCAGGTGCGATTCGCCGCCTGAATTCTCGGCGACATCGAGAAAGGGGTAATACACAGGGCGAGGGATGACGATCCCTCTGCAGGCTGACCGTCTGGACTGGTGCAAGGATTCGCCAGCCAGCGCCGTTCTGGTGGCCAGATTCAGTCCGGTCACCACACCCGGAATCCAGACAAGCCACTCGGGTTGCACTGACCACCGATAGTGGACCTCAAGCCAGCGGATAAACGCCTCCACGACGGTTGGGGGTGTGACGGTATAGCCGAGGATGCCGTGATCGATTCGTTGCTTGAGCCTGTCCAGAAGAAATGGAGGTGCCCGCATATCCATGTCCGCCACCCAGAAGGGCAGAACACCCTCAGGAAACTTGTTCCACTTGGTGCTGGATGTCGGTCGGCGGTCGAAGACCTGGTCGAATCGGTAATCAGTCATGAGTTCAAGTGGAAAACAGTTATTGGTCGGCGTAGTCGCTGGGCTAGAATGCGTAAAGTCAGTGATCAGTTCAAAGGTGTGACATGGCCGAAGTATCTGTCATCGAAACCATCAAGCAGCAGATCGGCAGCAACCCGGTCATTCTGTACATGAAAGGCACCCCGCAGATGCCTCAGTGCGGATTCTCCGCCCGCACCGTGCAGGCGCTGATTTCCTGCGGCCAGCGGTTTGCCTACGTAGACATCCTCGCGAACCCCGAGATCCGGGCGAATCTGCCGTCGTATTCCGATTGGCCAACCTTCCCGCAGCTCTTTGTCAAAGGCGAACTCGTCGGCGGCTGCGATATCGTGACCGAGATGCACGAGGCCGGAGAGCTTGAGCCGTTGATCAAGGAAGCCGTCGGAGCGTGACAGGTCGCTAGTTGCTGCGAGTCTGGTCCCCGCAGCTCTGTGCTTCGCACAAAGCCGCTTTCCGACTCTCTGGTGAATAAAGAGCCCACTCCCGCTGCGCGGGGGTGGGTTATTCAAAGAACGTAAAGGGGGTCGCGTTGACGATCCCGCAGAAGAGTTCAGCCGTCCGCTCCGCGTCATAGAGTGCGCCATGCGCCTGCGCCACATCAAATTCGATCCCCGCGCGCGCGCAGGCTTCCCGCAGAACCGTGTGACCGTACGCGACCGCAGACAGTGATGCGGTATCAATCGTGCTGAATGGATGGAACGGGTTGCGTTTCATGTTGTTCCGATCGGCAGCACGCATCAGAAACTGGTGATCGAACGAGGCGTTGTGGGCAACCAGGATGGCCCGATGGCAATCCGTGGTTTTCATGTGTGTCCGCACTTCCTTGAACAGCGTTTTGATCGCTTCCGATTCCGGCACTGCGCGGCGATTGGGATCGTGCGGATTGATACCCGTAAATTTCAGTGATGCCGGGTCAATGCTGGAACCATGGAAAGGGGTCACCGCCCAACGGTGACTGGTCAGCGGACGCAGCCGGTTGTTCTCCCAGGTGAGCAACACACAGGCGAGCTCGAGAATCGGGTTGATCGAGGGATTGAATCCACCGGTTTCGATGTCTGCGACCACTGGGAGGTAGCCGCGGAAACGTTTGTTCATGGCCATGCCGGCACCATAACAGCCTTGAGTGCGAAAGGATCGCGCGTTGTCGCACGACGAATCCCATGGGTCCGCCGACGCGGCAGCGGGTCTTGGCCGTTTCAAGCTTTGGGTGGGATGGCCGATACAGATCGGAAATCTGGCCGGCATTGATGATGAAGGGATTCCGCTTCGGCACAACTCGGGTTCAGGCATCTGCATTGCGGTACTTGTTTTTGATCGCCCTGTTGCCTGCGGGAGGCATGTTCTCGGTCCCGGCTTGGACTGACGGAATGATGTCCGGACTGTCGGCGGGCTGGAGTTTCAAGAAAGAGCGGCGTTCGTGCGTGCTTGAACAACGTTCGAACTTCGGAGTCGCGCGGTTCAGCGGCGAACCGGGGCTCGATATGCGATTTGAACTCGTGCTGGTCCAGGATCCGTCTGGTGATGGTCTTGTTCACCTCAGCGCGGAAGCTCCTGAATGGCATCCAGCGTGGCCCGATGTGGATGAACGTGGGCCGGTGAATCATGTTCGAGGCGGAACCAAGACGATGGTCGGAGCGGCGGCGGACCGACTGCTGCGGGACCTGTACAAGGGACGCCTTCTGCGACTGTCCGGACGTGGTCCGTTTGTCGACGATGATGCCGATGTCCATGCCTTTGTGGTGATGCCGACCCGCCTGGCTGAGAGTCACGCTGCCTTCGCCAACGGCCGTCGCTGGAAAATGCCGGGCAATTTTGCCGACATGGAGCTTACGCGGATCGGTTTTGGCACCGGTCAAACCACGTTGTCTACCGCAGATCGTTCCCGTTTGGATGTACTGGTTCGATACATTCTCGCGGATCGCCGTTTGATGGGTATACGGATTGATGGCCACTCCGATGCCCGTGGCAGCGATCGTACCAATCGCACGTTGAGTCAACGCCGGGCAGCGGCGGTCGCCGATCACCTGGTGCGGCGTGGTATCCCAAGGGCGCTTCTGAGTGTGCATACGCACGGTGCGCAGTATCTGCAGGCGCAGGGGTTGGATGAAATCGCGCAGGCGCGAAACCGACGCGTTACCGTGCAGCTCGAGCGCGTTGGCGAGACACTCCCGGGCGGGTTGAAACGATGTCGACCGAACTCGCTGCAGCCCCCAGCCAGGGATCGGGACCACCCTGAGAACGGAATCACACTTCGCGTAATTGCCTGCCTCTATCATCTTGCGCACAAAAGGTGACTGCCGGACGCGGTCATTATGTTCGTGGCTTCAGCGATGAACCCACGTCAGGGCAAGTGTCGCCCCGGGTAGTCAGCCATGCATACGAGAGGCATGGTTGCAGCCTGTAGTCGGGATGGATTGGATCATGGCCAACTTCCACGTGCTCTTCAGCGGAGACATCGCTCCTGGTGCATCCCAAGAGCAGGTCATACGTGGTCTGCAACGCACGCTGGGTATCGATCAGCGCAAGTTCAACCAGCTTTTTTCCGGCCGCTCGGTGGTCCTGAAAAGTCAGCTCGATGCCGCCGAGGCGCAATCCCTTGTTGCCGTGCTGTCCGCGATTGGCGCGATCTGTCGGGTCAAGGATTATTCGCCCCAGCCTGCGGGCAATCCTGCACGATTCAAACTGGATGAACCTGGTGTGGATCGCACCATGCGGGACCTGACCGCAGCACATCTCGAATGTCCGCGTTGTGGCCACATCCAACTGATTGCCACCTTTTGCCAACGCTGTGGAGTCGACATTAACGCTGCCCAGAAAAAGCCGCGCAAAGAAGACGCCATTATCGAAAAGAAACTGAAGGCGCTGCGCGCGGGCAAATCCACTTCCGAAGCACCTGCACCTGAGGAAAAGGCTGCAAAAACCAGCCCGACGAATAAGATGGGCGCCTGGTTTCGCAAAGTGCAGTGATCCTTGAATCCATCCCAGGCCGATCTGCCGATCGGCGTTTTTGATTCCGGCATCGGTGGTCTGACGGTATTGCGTGCGTTGCGCGCAGTGATGCCGCATGAATCGTTCATTTACCTTGGCGACACGGCCCGCCTGCCTTATGGCACCAAGAGCGCGGAGACGGTGAGGCGGTATGCGGGCAAGGCTGTGTCGCATCTGGTTGCGCGGGGAATCAAGTCTCTGATTGTGGCGTGCAATACGGCCACCGCATCGGCCCTGCCGCAGCTGATTGAAGCGTTTGCACCGTTACCTGTTCACGGGGTTATTGATCCCGGTGCGCAGGCCGCGAGTCGCGCGTCAACTGAACGGGTAGTCGCCGTACTCGCAACTGAAGGTACTGTTCGCGAAAGGGCCTATCACCGGGCGCTGCTGCAACGCGGTGTCCAGCGCGTGTTTGCGCGGCCGGCGCCGCTCCTCGTCACACTGGCGGAAGAAGGGCGGGCAGAGGGTGATCTTGTTCGTCACGTGGTGAGTGACTATCTCGACGGCATCAGCGGTGGACTGCCGTTTGATACCTTGTTGCTCGGCTGCACGCATTTCCCGGTATTTCGCTCGGTGTGTGCCGATCTGCTGGGTTCGGGCGTACAAATCGTCGACTCTGCTTTCACCACCGCGGCAGCTGTGGCGGCGTGTACGCCGGCTTGTCAGTCGCGACGTGCCGAGGTCCGATTTCTCGCCACCGATGGGCGCGAGCGGTTCCGTCGCGTGGGCGGCTTTTTCCTCGGCGAGCCCATCAACGACGTCGAGATCGTTGATCTCTGATACTTCAGATGCCGCTGGAGGCAAAGCGGCGTTATCCTCTCGTCAAACCGGTTCGCGCAACGTTGTCGCTTTGACCCTGTTGGTGCTGTGACGGCGCGCGATCCTCTCGCGCTCCGGACCGCTCACTACTTTGGGAGAATCGAACATGAAAATCGGCGCCATCTTTCCGCATCTCGAAATCGGTGCTGATCCGATGGTCATTCGTGACTGGGCCCAGGCGGCGGAAGGGCTTGGCTATTCGCACATCCTCGCCTATGACCATGTGCTCGGCGCAGTGCATCAGGCGCGTGAGCCGAAACTCTGGGGCCCCTACACTGAAGCATCCTCGTTCCACGAACCGTTTGTTCTGTTTGGCTACTTTGCCGCGTGCACCACACGGATCGAACTCGCCACCGGCATCCTCATCCTGCCGCAGCGCCAGACCGCGCTGGTTGCCAAACAGGCCGCGGAGATCGACGTGTTGTCTGGCGGGCGATTGCGCCTCGGAATCGGCACCGGTTGGAACTACGTCGAGTACGACAGCCTGGGCGAGGATTTCTCGAACCGGGGTGTGCGTCAGGAAGAGCAGGTCGAGGTGTTGCGACGCCTTTGGTCTGAACCGGTCCTCGACTACACCGGTCGCTGGCACCGCATCGACCGCGCCGGAATCAAACCGTTACCTGCGCGACAGATACCCATCTGGTTTGGCGGTTTCACGGATGTGGCGTTCCGGAGAGCTGCCCGGATAGGCGACGGATTCATGTTCGGCGGCGGCCATTCGCAGAATCTGGAAGGGCTCGCTAAGGTCAGAGCGGAGCTCTCGAAGACAGACCGGGATCCAGCTGGCTTTGGCACTGAAGCGTTCATGAACTATCAGTCGGGACCGGATCGCTGGCGAGGTGAAATCGAGGACCTGATAGCCGAGCGGGTCGACTACGTATCCATGCGCGCCATGGCGCTGCGCGGGCAGGGTGATGGTCTGAAATCACCACGTGACCACATCAAAGCGTTAGAAACCTATTGGCAAGCCGTAGGTGAACTGGCGCGTTGATCAACTTGGCGTGGTCTTCTCGCACACGACCTCTAGTCATTCTCGCAAAAGTGATATGAGGGTGATCTCACCGATGCATTGAACGTATCCACTTAAGTTTGTAGTGCGCGGTCGGAACTTCTCCTACCGCCAACTCCAACCACATTGAGGATACGAGTCATGCGAGAACTTAAATTTGAGGAACTGGGTCTTGTCAGTGGCGGCACTGACCCCGCTACACGGGCAGGATCAGCGGCGACCACCACGATTGGTCTGATCGGGCTCGGCCTGGCGTTAGGCGCTTCATTCCCGATCGCCGCAGCTACCGCTATCTTCGCTGCAGCCGGTACCGGAATTGTCGCCGCCTACTGGGGTTACCGGTCGGCCCGGTAGTACAGGTCCGAGCGCGGGTGCATGGAAGTACCCATCCGCCTCACAAAGTGCGCGAGAGTTGCTCGCGCTTCCCGCCGAATGCACACAACTCCTGAATGATGCATCTTTCACACTCTGGACTGCGTGCCTTGCACGTATACCGCCCGTGCAGGATCAGCCAGTGGTGCGCGTCCTTTTTGAACTCATCAGGCACGACGGCCAGTAGCCCGTCCTCAACGATGCGGACATCTTTGCCTGGCGCCAGACCGGTGCGGTTTGATACCCGAAAAATGTGGGTATCGACGGCGATGGTGGGTTCACCAAACGCGGTATTGAGAACAACGTTTGCCGTCTTGCGTCCAACACCGGGTAAGGCCTCTAGTGCTTCACGATCCTGGGGAACTTCGCCGTCATACTGCTCCAACAGAATGGCGCAGGTGCGAATCACGTTTTCTGCCTTGGTGTTGTAGAGGCCAATGGTGCGGATATAGCCCTTCAGCCGTTTAACACCCAGTCGTTTGAGGTCCGCCGGCCCTTTGTACTTCGCGAAGAGCGGGCGGGTGGCCTTGTTGACGCTGACATCCGTTGCCTGGGCCGAGAGCATGACCGCGATCAGCAGCTGGAAGGGCGATTCGTGTTCGAGCTCGGTGGTGGGTGCCGGCATCGCTTCGCGTAGACGGGTGAAGAGCTTCACCACGTCTTCACTGCGCATGTGTCTCTCCGGTGGGTTTGTTGGTGATGAGCGCACGGGCTAGCGCAAGTAGCAGCCCGGCGATGATGAACGCGCCGGGCGGCAGAACGGCGATGAGCATGTTCAGATCAGTGGGAAGAATGGTGATGGTCCAGTCGGCAGCGGTGGGACCGAAGAGCGTGTCCATACCCGCCAACAACGTTCCCGAGCCGATGACTTCCCGTACCGCACCGAGGCTTATGAGTGCGATGGCGAAGCCGACGGCGGTGCCCGCAGCATCCAGAACGGCGAGGATCACGGGATTCTTGCTCGCAAAGGCTTCAGCGCGCCCGAGAATCACGCAGTTGGTGACGATGATCTGCACGAAGAGTGCGATGCGGCTGTAGAGATCGAAGGCAAACGCTTCCAGCAGCATCACAGTCAGCGTCGTTGCACCGGCGATGATCAGCATGATCGCCGGCAGCCGCGCGAAATCCGGCAGTTGACGCCTGAGCAGAGAAACCAGCAGTGCGCTCGAAACCAGCACGAAGGCGGATGCGACGGCGAGCCCGAGGCTACTGACCATACTGTTGGAAACAGCCAACAACGGACAAAGGCCGAGCATCTGTACCCAGGCGGTATTGCGGGTGATCACACCTTCGCTGAAGGCATGGCTCGCTGTGATCGCTACCGCGCTCGCTAATGTATTTCCCGGCGTATTCCCCGATGTGCTCAAAGTGTGGGCTCCGATTCCTGCGAGCTGACGGTGCTGATGAATCCGCGTACACCCCGCCGCATCGCATTTACAGTGATCGTAGCGCCGGTGCGGCCATCGATGAAGTCGAGTTGGCCGGAATGCAGACTCCTGAATTGACCCATCCAAGGGGTCGCACCCTGGATGAAATCTCCGATTCCTGGGGTTTCTGCGTGGCGAACCGTGCGCACGCCGCCAATGGAGCCGTCTGGGTTCAGGAGTATGAGGAGTTCGATATCACCGCCATAACCCGCGGTCGAAGTGCTGCCGAGCAGGCGCCCGTCCTTGAGTCGTACGGGCTTGCCGATTTCCGGGCGTGATGCCGATCCGTGCGCCGATTCGTGGAGTGTCGAATCACCGGCAAGTTCTTCCGCCAGTGCCCAGAAGGCGCGGTTTTGATGCACCTCGATGCGATCAGCAGTCGCCTCGTGCACGTAGTCGAGGGCACCGATGATGATGCCGGCCAGAATGACTAACACGGCCATACCCTTAAGAAGATTGGTACCTGTTGTGGCGTTCACGGGAACCTCCGGTCGAGCCAGGGCGTGAACGCGTTGGCGAGCAATACGCCGAAGGCGATGCCATCGGGAAAGCTGCCGCCGGCTCGCACCATCATCACGACCACACCGACGATGAACCCGAAACACCACTGTGCCTGTTTCGATCGAGGATGGGTGACCGGATCTGTGGCGATAAAAAAAGCCGCGAGGATGAGGCCCCCCGCAAACCACTGTTGTAGTGGGGTACCAAGACTCTCAGAACCGCCGCCGTCCCAGAGCAGCACCGCGATCACGGCAACGGTGATCAACAAACCCACCGGGATTCGCCAGGCAATTAGGCCACGCCACAACAGGTAGAGACCACCCGCCAGCCAGGCCAGAGCCATGAGCTCAAATCCGGCTGCTCCGTAATCTCCGAATGCGGGGTGTCCGGTGAATTCCGACAAGGTGCGTCCTGCATCGTGTTTGAGCACATCGAGCATTGTTGCACCAGTCAATCCATCGGGGTTTGCAGGCCACAAGGAAAACGCCGCCGGGAAACTCACCAGCACCATCGCGTAACCCGTCATCGCAGAGTTGAACAGATTGCGACCGAGCCCGCCGAATGCATGTTTGGCGAGGCCGATGGCGATGACCGCAGCCAGTATGCTGATCCCGAAGGCGGCGGCAGGCGGAACGGCCGCAACGATGAGCAGTGCGGTCACCACAGCGCTGCCATCCCGCAAAACTTGCACAGCACTGCGCCAGGTCTCGCCACGCAGTCGCAAACAGATCAGTTCCGTGGTGATTGCTGCCAGGCAGGCGAGCGCCACATGTATCGGCACTCGGGGACCGTAGAGAACGGCAAACACCGCGAAACCCGGTATGAGCGCCAGAATGACTTCGCGCATGATTCGGGATGTCGTCATGCGCTCAGCCATCATGCGAACTGCTGATCGGGATGCTCTCAGGGTTGAGCCGGGCCAACCGGTTGGCCCGACGCTCAGCCTGGGCGAGTTCCTCAGCGGCCATTCGTGAGGTGTGCCGGAGATAACGTTGTTCTGCCCGTACGATGTTGTTCGTTCGGAGCGCCTCTGCCCGCTGAGAATCTCGAAGTGTTCGAACCAGACCCGCCACATTAATACTGCTTGGACACACCGGGTTACAGAGCCCGCAGCCGATACAGCGGGAAGCTGTGTCGCGCACGGTGGACTGTGCTTGCCCTGCGGCCAGCGAAACCAGAGTGGCCACCGGCAGCTGTTCCGGGCAGGTGTCATCGCAGGCGCCACAGCGAATGCAAGGCAGATTCAGGAATCCGCGCGCTGTCTGGATCGAATTGGTCCGTTTGTCCGTCGCGCCCGTGGTGGAGATATCAGCGCCGGAGAGTTCACCACCGACGCACACCAGAGGCGCATTGCTGAATGCAGTCAAAGGTGTGCCGATGCGGACCCATTGGTTTTCCCCAAACACGGTCACCACGCGGGTCGTGAGGGGAACTCCCTGCAAAGCCTGGCCGACGGCGTGTAATGTGGCGACATTGAGTACCACAACACCGAGATCAACCGGCAGAGCATCGACCGGAACGGTTTCTCCGGTGAGGCGTTCCACGAGATAACGTTCCGCACCATCAGTCGGTTTGGGCTGCCTGATTACTGTTGTTGAACCGGCGTGATATTCGAAGTCGGTCTTGTCCGAAGCGGCGATGTGGATCGACTTTAGTTCGAGCAGTGTGCGTACGGCGTCGATGCCGTTATGAACAGTGGCCTGGTTTTCCTGTAGGAGTGCGGCATCACAGGTGATACCGGGCTCACACTCCACTGCATTCACGACCAGGGTCTGAGCGCGTTTGCGCGCCGCAGCCAGCAGTTTCAGATGAGTTGGAAAGCCACCGCCGCCGAGACCGACGATGCCTGCCTCCTGTATCCGGCGCAGGATCGCTGCGCTGTTCCCGCCATTGAGCGGCTGCATCTGAACCGACTGCTCGTCCGGAGTGGTTTCCAGAATCAATGTATTTCCACTGATGGAGGTGATCACTCCTGCCGCTGATGCGTGTTCGAAACGGACTCCTTTTGCCAGAACTTCACCGCAAACGACCAGCTGACCCTGCGCGACAACCCAGGTCGACTCCGGGTGAAGGGAGTAGATGTACCGTGCTGACAATGCCCGGTGCGCGATCATCGGATGACCACATCCTCTAGCGTGATGCAGTCCACCGGACAGGGCGCCACACAGAGCCCACACCCAGTGCACTCCTTTGTCAGCACGGTGTGCATGAAACCCTTGGCACCGACAATGGCATCCACCGGGCAAGCCGGGATGCAGAGATAACAACCGATACAGCGGCTTTCATCGATGAAGGCCGTGACTGGTGATGGTTCGACAGGCGGATTGCCGCGGTCGTGATCCGGCAGCAGCCGGATGAGCGCCTCGTGTGTTGTCTTTCCTCCAGGAGGACAGAGATTAAGAGGTGCTTCTCCTGCGGCGATCGCTCGTGCGTACGGCAGACAGCCGGGGAATCCACATTGGGCGCACTGGGTTTGTGGCAGTAGTGCGTTGATGCCATTGATCAGATCGGATTCCGAAGCTGGCCAACGCCAATTGGCGAACGCAAGCAATACACCGGTGAGCCCGGCAACCGCGAGGCCAACCATCACAGCGGTCATCGGCCGATGCCGGCAAAACCGAGGAAGGCCAGACTCATGAACCCTGCGCTGATCAGCAGGATCGGCGTGCCGCGCATGGCATCAGGAATATCGGCATGGTCGAGGCGTTCCCGCAGCGCGGCGAAGAGCACCAGCACCAGAGTGAATCCAGCAGCAGCGCTGATGGCAGACAGCAGCGTTTCCAGCAGAGTGAGTTCTTTACCCACGGACAGCAGCACCACGCCAAGTACCGCACAGTTGGTGGTGATTAGAGGCAGATAAATACCGAGGAGCTGATACAAGAGCCGTGAGGTTGCCCGGATGTACAACTCGGTGAATTGCACGCTGCCGGCAACCAGTACGATGAACAGTACGATCCGCAGGTATGCCAGATCGAGCGGCACCAGAACAAGACTGTTCAGCAGATGGCAGAGGGTTGCCGAGAGTCCAAGGACGAAAGCGGTGGCGAGGCCCATGGCCCAGGCAGTGCCGTACTCGCGGGTCATGCCGAAGAAGGGGCACAGCCCGAGAAACTGCGCGAGCACGACGTTATTGACGAGGAGGGCGCCCAGCAGCAGCGATAGCGGCTCGCTCATTCACGCACCAGCACGCTTTACATTACATCCATGCCGGGTACAGCGCCGGAGTCCGGAGCGATGAGGAAGATGTCACCGCCCCCCGGACCTGCTGCGAGCACCATGCCTTCCGACACTCCGAAACGCATCTTGCGTGGCGCCAGATTGGCGACCACCACAACAAAGCGGCCGATCAGTGCTTCCGGGTTGTAGGCGGTCTTGATACCGGAGAACACGGTGCGCTCGTGATCACCGACATCGAGCCGCAGTTCAAGCAGCTTGTCCGCCCCTTCAACCGCTTTGGCTGTGAGGACCTTCGCCACCTTGAGGCTGATTTTCTGGAAGTCATCTATTGAGATTGAGGCGGGAGTAGATGGCGCAGCGGTCACGGCGGGTTCCTTGGTTCGTTTTGCAACAGGCGTGGAAGGTGTTGTGGTCGAAACTGCAGATTCTCCCTCCCCCGGTGCGCGTGAGGCTTCGATCATCGCGTCGATGGTCGGGCGTTCCAGTCGGGTGAGCAGCGGCACGTAGGCGTTGATGCGAGAACCAAGCAGCGGCGTCGTTGCATCCGCCCAGGTAAGCGCCGGTATGTTAAGGAAGGCTTCCGCTTCTGCAGCGATACGCGGCAGGATGGGACGCACCCACACCAACATCTGGCGGAAAAGGTTCAGGCCCTGCGTGCAGACGCGCTGTACGTCATCGCGCCGGGCAGGGTCTTTCGCCAGCGTCCATGGCGCGGCGTTGGCCACGTACTGGTTGGCCTTGTCCGCGAGCGCCATGATTTCCCGCACTGCTTTCGCTGTGTCATCCGCGTCAAAACACACTGCAATCCGTTCACTCGCCGCCGCGAACTCCGCATGTAACGCAGGCTCCGCCAGTTCGTTCGCCAGCTGTCCGTCGAACTGTTTGGTGATGAATCCGGCGCAGCGGCTGGCGATATTCACGAGCTTGCCGACCAGATCCGAGTTCACCCGCTGCACGAAGTCATCGAGGTTGATGTCGATGTCATCCACCGAACCGTTGAGTTTCGCGGCGTAGTAGTACCGCAGGTACTCCGGTCGCAGAAACTTGAGGTAGGTCGAGCCGTCCACGAACGTGCCCCGCGACTTCGACATCTTCGTACCATCGACCGTGACAAAACCGTGTACGTGCACGCGGGTTGGTTTGCGGTAATTCGCCGACGTCAGCAGTGCTGGCCAGAAGAGACAATGGAAGTTGATGATGTCCTTGCCGATGAAGTGGTGTACTTCAGTATCGGCATCGGCTTTCCAGAACTCATCAAAGGTGAAGTCATTGCGATTTGTCAGCCAGTTCTCAAGGCTTGCCATGTAGCCAATAGGCGCATCGAGCCAGACATAGAAGTACTTGTCTTCGGTGCCGGGAATGCGGAAGCCGAAGTACGGTGCGTCCCGTGAGATGTCCCAGGCCTTGAGCCCAGCGTCGAGCCACTCTTTCATCTTGTTGGCGACTTCCGGCTGTGTGCCGGCTGGCAACCAGTCACGGATCACCCGGGTGAAGGTGGCCAGATTGAAGAAGTAGTGTTCACTGGACCGCAGCACCGGCGGGCTGCCTGACAACACCGAACGGGGCTCGATGAGATCGGTGGCGGCGTAGGTGGCACCGCAGTTTTCACAGTTGTCACCGTACTGATCTCGTGCGCCACACTTCGGACAGGTGCCTTTGACAAACCGGTCAGCGAGGAAGAGCGCTTTCACCGGGTCGTACAGTTGCTGCACCTGTTCGGTGAAGATGTGCCCGCCCGCCATGGCACGGTTGTAGATGAGTGCGGCTCGCGCCTCGTTCTCAGGCGAATGGGTGCTGTAGTAGTTGTCATGATTGACCAGGAAGCCCTGGAAGTCACGGATGTGGTCCACCCGCATCTGTTCGATCAGTACTTCCGCCGTCACACCCTCTTTTTCTGCCCGAAGCATGGTCGCGGTGCCGTGGGTGTCATCCGCGCACACGTAAACAACCGGGTGACCCCGCATGCGCTGGAACCGTACCCAGATGTCGGTCTGGATGTGTTCGAGCAGATGCCCGAGGTGAACCTGCCCGTTGGTATAGGGCAGTGCACTCGTGACCAGGATGCGGCGTGGCATGGGATCGGAGGGCTCCGGTTTTGAGGGCGCGACTATACCGTAACTGTCCGGTAGCAACCGTCGGGAACGCTGCCTGAACCATCGGGACATGCGACGGACCGGCGTCGGCTCCCTATAATGCCGCGCGATTCACAGAGGATGCCTCGTGCGTATTGAAGACTTTGTTGATCCCTATCTCGGCCGAACCTGGGGTGAGCTCGGGGTGCGGGTGCTGAGCAGCGGGCATCGGATCGCTGTGACACTGGGTTATCCGGCGGCTGGTCGACAGCAGCAATTGGCTTCGGAACTCGCCGCACACCTCGGTGTTCCGGAAGTAGAACTCGACCTGCGTTTTGCCCCAGGTGACGGCCGCGGCTTTGGCCGGGTCCGCCACATCATCGCCGTCGCTTCGGGCAAAGGTGGAGTCGGCAAGTCGACCACGGCGGTTAATCTGGCACTCGCACTCGATCGGGAGGGCGCCAAGGTGGGGCTGCTCGATGCGGACATCTACGGGCCCAGCCAGGGCATGATGCTGGGTGTGCCGCAGGATCGGCGGCCGGAAATGAAAGACGGCCAGACGATCTCGCCGATCAAGGCGCATGGTCTCAAAACCATGTCCATGTCCTACATGGTGACCGAGCGTACACCCATGGTGTGGCGTGGGCCGATGGTGTCCAGCGCCCTGCAGCAGATGCTGTTGCAAACCGACTGGGGCGATCTCGACTACCTCATCGTCGACATGCCACCCGGCACCGGCGATATCCAGTTGACGTTGTCGCAGCGGGTGCCGGTTTCCGGTGCGGTGATCGTGACTACCCCCCAGGACATCGCGCTGCTCGATGCCCGCAAAGGCATCGAGATGTTTCGTAAGGTCGATATTCCGGTGCTCGGCATTGTCGAAAACATGAGCTTTTATTGCTGCCCGAACTGTGGCCATGAAGCTCACCTCTTCGGCGAAGGCGGCGGACGACGGGTTGCTGCTGAGCTGGGCGTGCCGCTGCTGGCGCGGCTGCCACTTGATCTCAGCATCCGTGAGCAGGCTGATGGTGGTAATCCGACGGTGGCCGCGGAACCGGACGGCAACATATCCGGTATCTACCGTGATGCCGCACGGCACCTGACGGCAGAACTCTGGGGACGGCAAACCCAGGCGGGTACGCCGGTCATCAGCATGAGTGATGACTGAATCCAGACGATAACAATGAGAATCACACGAAGATTGGGAGAGTCTTGGTCATGACCATCAAGTCCGACCGCTGGATCCGCGAGAAGGCTGCACAAGGGATGATCTCTCCCTACGAACCGGGCCAGGTGCGAGAACGGGGAGGCGAGAAGATCATCTCCTTCGGCACGTCGAGTTACGGCTATGACGTGCGCTGCGCACCGCATTTCAAGATCTTCACGAACGTCTATTCGGCGACGGTTGACCCGAAGCTCTTCGATGCGCGCAGCTTTGTGGATGTACACGATGAGTGCTGCATCATTCCGCCAAACTCTTTTGCGCTGGCGAGCACGGTTGAGTACTTCCGCATCCCCGAGGATGTGCTGGTGATCTGTGTAGGCAAGTCGACGTATGCGCGCTGCGGCATCATCGTCAACGTCACTCCGCTCGAACCGGAGTGGGAGGGGCATGTGACGCTGGAGTTCTCCAATACCACCAATCTGCCTGCAAAGATCTACGCCAATGAAGGTGTGGCGCAGATGCTCTTCTTCCAGTCGGATGAACGCTGCGAAACGACCTATCGGGACCGTGGTGGCAAATACCAGGGGCAAACCGGGGTGACGTTGCCGCGGCGTTGATCTTTAACTGATTGCCGAAAAAGTCCTTTCCTAGACTTTTTCATCTGTCGTGGGCCACGCCCACTCGCGTCAAAGCCAGCATTTTCATGCTGGATTTGCGAGCCATCCGTCCATGGATAGCCTAACAGGTTGCTTTTTTAGCAGCCTGTTACGTCACCCGACTCAGTACAAAGGCGGAAATGCTGACTGCCGTCGCAACGTTCAGGGATTCGAGCGCGCCGGATCCTGCTATGGCGAAGGGCGACGCATCGAGTTGGCTGATCAAGTCGGTCGGAATGCCATGTGCTTCATTGCCGAACACGTAGGCGTCAAACGACCGGAACGCGGGTGATTCGATGGCCGCACCTGAGGTGTGCAACCACGCAATCCGCGGGTAACGGGCGCGCAAAACATCCGCGGTAATCCCGGTTTCGAACGGCACCCGGAAGAGTGCACCCACGCCGGCGCGAATGGCCTTGGCGTTATAAGGGTCAACACTGTCGGGTGACAAAAGGCAGCGGAAGCCGCCGAACCAGGCGAGCGATCTCAGGATAGTGCCGAGATTGCCTGGATCCTGGATCTGGTACAGGTAGATCACCCGTTCGCCGGGTGCCGGTGGCGGTGGCGAAATCTTCGGCACCACTGCGACGATGCCTTGAGGCGAGCGGGTTTCTGAGAGCTTCTGCATCTGCCGTGGCGTCACCACTCGTGTGGTGAAAGGGCTCTGAATGTCCTGATGTGCGGCCGCCACCCAGAGTTCGGAAGTTCGAAGTGCGGGTTGTTCTTCTGCTGCCCTGATCAGTTCCTGCAGCAGATGCTCCCCTTCCACCAGGAAGTGGCCGGACTCTTCGCGGTGTTTTTTCTGGCTGAGTTTGACGGCGTCGTCGAATTTCATGATTGCATCGCTCCGGCGACGGCTTCGGCAATGCGAATCCCATCGATACCCGCGGACAGGATGCCACCGGCATAACCCGCGCCTTCCCCGCAGGGAAAGAGGCCCCTCACGTTCACGCTCTGCATCGTTTCGGGATCACGGGTGATACGCAGGGGTGATGAAGTCCGGGCTTCCACACCAGTGAGCACCGCATCGTCCCGGTCGAACCCTCTGATCTGTTTGCCAAACGCGGGCAAGGCTTCACGAATCGCCTCGATCGCGAAGGCCGGCAGTGCATCAGCCAGATCTCCGAGCCGAACGCCGGGCTTGTAAGACGGCAGCACCTCACCGAAGTTGTTGGAGTTCTGGCCGCGAATGAAGTCACCCACGAGTTGTGCCGGCGCATAGTAGTCCGATCCGCCCAGTACAAAGGCGCGGGATTCGAGGTGCTCCTGCAGCGCCACACCGGCCAGTGGTCCACCGGGATAATCGGTCTCCGGATCGATACCGACAACGATACCCGCGTTTGCGTTGCGTTCGTTGCGGGAATATTGGCTCATGCCATTGGTGACCACCCGTCCGGGTTCCGAAGTGGCCGCGACCACCGTTCCACCGGGACACATGCAGAAGCTGTACACCGAGCGGCCATTACGGGCGTGATACACGAGGCGATAGTCCGAGGCACCGAGGGCAGGATGACCCGCGAAACGACCGAGACGCACCTGATCGATCATCGACTGCGGATGTTCGATCCGAAAGCCTATGGAAAACGGTTTCGATTCCATGAAGACGCCACGCTGTTCCAGCATGCGGAACGTGTCGCGTGAACTGTGGCCGAGCGCGAGTACAACATGGTGCGTCTGCAGCACATCACCATCTTCGAGTCCCACGCCAGCCAGTTGACCTGACTCGATGAACAGATCGGTTACGCGGTGTTCGAATCGCACCTCACCGCCGAGTTCTTCGATCCGGGCGCGCATCGCCGCAACCACACCGGTTAACCGAAACGTACCGATATGTGGCCGGTTCACCCAGAGGATTTCTGGTGGTGCGCCGGCATTCACGAACTCCTGCATGACCTTGCGACCGTAGAACTTCGGATCACGCACCTGGCTGTAAAGCTTGCCATCGGAAAAGAGGCCAGCGCCGCCTTCACCGAACTGCACGTTCGACTCCGGCTGCAGGACTTTCTGGCGCCAGAGCCCCCAGGTATCGCGGGTGCGTCGACGTACGTCGCGACCGCGTTCGAGCACGATGGGTTTGTAGCCCTGTTGGGCGAGGATCAGGGCGCAGAAGAGTCCTGCGGGACCGAAGCCGATGACGACGGGTCGCTCTTTCACTTCCCTCGGCGCAACTTGCGGTGGCCGGTACTGCATGTCCGGGCTGGGGCCGACGTGTGGATCGTTGTCAAAACGCGCGAGCACCTTTGCTTCGTCACGCACCTCGGCGTCGATAATGTAGGCGAATGAGAGACCTGCCTGCTTGCGCCGGGCATCCGGGCTGCGTTTGAAAACGGTGAAGCCCAGCAGATCCTCCGCGGCGATTCGTAATCGTTGGTGGACTGCGCGACGCAGCACCTCAGGAGGGATGTCCTCCTGGTCGTGAAGTGGCAGGTAGAGCTGTTGGATACGGATCACGTGGCATCAGCGGGATTGGCGGCGGCGCGACAGCATACCTGTGTGAATCAGACGCCGGGAGCATCCGTTGGGACTGACGGCGCGCTA
>VGVE01000049.1 GCA_016874135.1 Gammaproteobacteria bacterium
ATGGTTCTTCCCCCTCAGGATATGCGCTGCTGTGTTATGGACCGATGATGGATGTTTGCGCGGTTTGCAGTTAGTTTGCAATCGGATCGATGATCGCCTTGGATGAATGAACAGGCAGGAGAGTAAGCCGAATGCTGAACTGGCAGATCGGCGATGTACGTATCACGCAGGTTGTGGAACTGACGACGGCATCACTCGGCCCACACCTGCTGCCACAGGCGACTCCGGAGTATCTGGAGTCGGTGCCGTGGCTCAGCCCGTTCGTGCAGGATGGACGTATCATCCTCAGCATCCACATGCTGGTCATCCAGTCTAGGGGTCAGACCATCGTCGTTGATACCTGTATCGGCAATGACAAACCGCGTTCGTACCCGCGCTGGAACCAGATGCAGGGAGACTTCCTGAACCGGTTTGAAGCTGCAGGCTTTCGCACCGACCGGGTCGACACGGTGCTGTGTACCCATATGCATGTCGATCATGTGGGGTGGAGCACCCGGCTTCTGAACGACCGGTGGGTACCAACTTTCGGGAATGCGCGGTACCTCTATGCGGAGGCCGAATATGCGCATTGGAAGGTTGAACCGCAGATTTACGGGCCGGTCTTCGAAGATTCTGTACAGCCGGTTTTCGACGCCGGCCTTGCAGATCTTGTGGGCGTGAGCCATCGCATCAACGACGAGATCTGGCTCGAACCGACACCCGGACACACGCCCGGTCATGTCAGCGTGCATGTGGCATCGCGAGGGGAAGAAGCCGTCATCACCGGCGACATGATTCATCACCCCTGCCAGATCCATCAGCCAGAATGGTCGAGCCTCGCCGATTGGGATGCCCACATGAGCGCACACACACGGCATGCGTTTGTTGACCGTTATGCGGATCGACCCGTGCTGGTGATTGGCACCCATTTCGCTGCACCCACCGCGGGACGGATCGTGCGCGACGGTACTTCGTACCGCCTCGACTACTGACCCCCATTGGCCGGTTCGTTATTGTCTCCGGATCTGCGGCGGGCACTGTCGATCCCTGACTTCCGGCTGCACTTCTTTGGTGGTCTGGCCGCTTCGTTTGCGATGAACATGCAGGTGATCGCAAGGGGCTGGCTGGTCTATGAGCTCACCGATTCCGAGCTCGATCTCGCCTGGGTCACCATGTCGTTCATGATTCCGCAGGTGCTGTTCTCGCTCTATGGTGGCGTTCTCGCGGATCGTTATCCGAAGCGTACCCTGATCGTCATCAGCCAAAGCCTCTCTGCTGCGGCAACGCTGGTGTTTGCCATCATCGTGCTGAACGAAACAGTCGAGTTCTGGGATTTCATCTGGCTCGGCTTTTTCAACGGCACCGTGCTCGCGCTGTCGATGCCGGCGCGACAGGCGTTTGTTCCGGAACTGGTGCCGCAATCGCTCATTCTCTCAGCGACGTCGATCAATACCTCCGGCTGGAACTTTGCACGGATCCTCGGGCCTGCCGTTGCCGGCCTGCTCATTGCACTCATCGCCGACGGCGACAAGACGTCTTACTTCGGTGTGGGTGTGGTGCACCTCTTCATCTGTGGGCTCTACACCCTGTCGGCGTTGTCGATGCGGCGGGTCAGCGTGCCAGGAACTGTTCATCCCGTGCGTGAGCATGTTGGCCGGGAGATGCTCGGTGCATTCCGCTACATCTGGAACCGGCCGCCGCTCTTTGGGCTCATCATCCTGTCGATCATTCCGTTCCTGTTCGGCATGCCCCTGAACACCATGTTGCCGGCGTTCAATCACGACATCCTTGGTGGCGGGCCGGATGATCTTGGATTCCTTATCTCCGCCATGGGACTTGGCGCCATCATTGGCTCGCTGTACACCGCAGGACTGGCGGGTTTGAAATCGAAAGGATTCTTGGTGATCACGACCTGTATCGGCTGGGGCGCAGCAACCCTTGCTTTCGGTTTCGCGCACGCACTTTGGCTTGCCTTCATTGCGATCTTCTTTGTCGGCCTGGTTTCCGCGGCCAATTCAGCACTCAACCGCGCATTGCTGCAGATGCAGGTAGACCCTCACATGCGTGGCAAGGTGCTCTCGATCGACATGATGTCTCATGGGCTCATGCCGTTTGGCCTCATGCCTATCAGTTTCATCGCCGAAAAATACGATGTGGCGGTGGCTCTCGCGGTGAGTGGTGGTGTGTTCGTACTGCTCGTGCTGATCTGCATGGCCACCATGAAGTCACTGCAGGTGCTCGATGAGGGACTGCGCTGAAAGAACGCACCGTCCTTGTTTCCGGCGCTACAGCCCCACATTCTTGACACATAGAAGGGGCCGGGTGCGGACATGAATAAGCAGTGGGACCTGATACTGCACGGGGCGAAGGTCTTTGATGGCACGGGTGGGCCTGGCGAACAGGTCGATTTCGCCATTCGTGAGGGCCGCATCGCTGCTCGTGGTGATCATCTGCCCCGCGAGAGTGCCAGAGTTGTCCGAGATGTGAGCGGTCAGTGGCTGATTCCGGGACTCCTCGATATCCACACCCATGAGGATCTGGAAGCAGAGCTGGATCCGGGATTGCCGGAGATGGTCCGGCATGGCACCACGACAGCGATCATGGGCAACTGTTCTCTCGGACTTGCGTTTGGTGCACAAAGGCGCGCCGGCCAGGATCCGGTCGTCGACTGTTTCGCGCGGGTAGAAAACATTCCGAAAAGTGTGCTCTCACGGGCCGCGGACAAGGCAACGTGGAGTACACCACGAGAGTACCTGAGTCATCTCGACACGCTGCCGCTTGCGGTAAACCTCGCGACTTTTCTGCCGCACTCGATGCTTCGAATCGAAGTCATGGGTTTGCAGGAGAGCATCACCCGCGATTCGACGCCCGCTGAGATCGATCGCATGTGCGCCATTCTCGGCGAGGCGATGGATGCGGGTTATCTCGGTCTTTCCACCGATGGTCTGCCGCTGCACTTCCTTGCCAATCAGCCCAATGTGAAAAAGCGGATTCCAACCCAGTACGCACCGTTTGAGGAATACCGGCGCCTCACCGATGTGATCCGCAAACGGGATGGTGTCTGGCAAATGACCCCGGCACCGGACGACGGCAAGCTGACACTCAAACTCATGGGGCTGACGAGCGGGCGTCTACACGGCAAGCCGCTGAAGGTGACGGCACTCGCCGCGCTCGAGTCGGTGAACAACCGCCTTCAGCTGTGGCAGGCGCTGACGATGGTGAACGTGCTGAACTCGCCCTTCTTCGCTGGCCATCTGCGCATGCAATCCCTCGCCGCACCGTTCCGCATCTATTCCGAAGGCGTGGTGAGTCCACTTGCGGAAGCCAACCCGCAGATGCGGCGGCTGATCGAAACGGAGCTCGAAGATGTCGAAGCACGGCGACAGATTCTCGATGATCCTTCGTTCATCGAAGAGTTCTGCGCCATGTGGGATGTCGGCAAGAGCGGCTGGGATATGGCGGCGATTCGCCGCAAGCTTGGGTTTGAGCGCCAATTCCTGACGCGGGATCTGAACGACATGATGATCTTCCGTGCGCCGGTGCCCACCTGGGTGGATCAAAGCCTGGCGTTCGTACGCAATCGCTACCTGCTCTGGCTGAGCGGAGCGCTTACCCCAACCAACGACCAGGAAGAGGGGAAGGCCTTCGCCGCGATCGGTCGTGAAGCGGTGCGCGAGGGCGCGTTTTTCCTCGCATTGTTGCGGCACTTTGATCGCGACTTGCACTGGTACTATGTCTCCGCCAACAGGAATCCCGCCACCATCAAGCGGCTGCTGCTGCACCCGAAGCTGCTGCCAGGCTTCAATGACAGTGGCGCACACGTGGTCAACATGGCGTACTTCGACTGCAATCTGCGGGCGCTCAACATCGCTGCGAACGACTCCGAGGCGCTGTTCGCGCACATGGTGAAACGGCTCACCCGTGAACCGGCTGCCTTCTTTGACCTGGATGCGGGAAGTATCGATATCGGCAGCCGTGCCGACATCACGCTACTGAATCCGGCGACGTTGCGCCAATATGATGGTGAGGCCAATGTGCAGTTCGTCCATCGTGAGACGTTTGGTTGCAGCCAGCTGGTCAATCGCTCTGAAGGCGTGGTCAGCGGGGTATACGTGGGTGGTACAGAGGTCTGGGATGGTCGAGGATTTACATCCGCACATGGTTCTGCCCGCCTGGGCGGTGCACTGCGGGCAGGTAACGGGAAACAACTGTGAAACGTATCGGGCTCATTTCTGACACGCATCTTCCTGAAGCGCGCAAGGCACTTTGGCCGCAGATCTACGATGCATTCAAAGGTGTCGACCTGATCTTTCACGGGGGCGACATTCACGAGTTATGGGTCCTGGATGAACTCGAGAAGATCGCTCCGGTCTACGCGGCCCGTGGCAATGGAGAAGATGGCAGCGGCGGGCGCCCGGTGCAGCCGCAGGACCCTCGCGTGAAGTACGCCTGGCTTTTGGAAATCGAGGGGTTATGGGTCGGCTTGACGCACTACATCCCCGTTCCGGAGCGACCGCCCAACTTCACTCTGGCGAAATGGGTCGAGCGGTTTTTTCCGGAGCGATGGCCCGATGTCATTGTGTCCGGTGATACCCATGTCGAACGCATCGCGACTATCGAAGGCACACTCTGTGTGAATCCCGGGTCACCCACCTATCCACACAACTACGACACGCAGTTCGGGACGCTGGGCTTTCTCGAGCTCGACGCCGGCAAGGCGGAAGCAAGTGTCTGGCAGATCACGGAGGCGGGTATCGAGCCTTTTGCGTGGAACGAAGTTCCTCCATGGAAACGCAAACGCTGAAGCGCTGTCGTTAGGGTAACTCTGATCAATTCGCCTCCTGCGAATTGATCCTGTCGGCAGGCAGAAGCTGCCTCGCATACTCACTGCGCACTGCGCGGTGAGTGAGGGGTTGAATCCGTGCACGTAGTCGGGCTTTGCCCGTGAATGCGCGTGCGAAGCCCACGCTATCCGCAGGAAGGTCGGATAAATCAGACCATCCTTAGTTTGGGGTCATGACCCGCGGAGGAATGGAATCAGGCGTGTGATGAGTTCTTCCGGCGCTTCTTCCGGAATAAAGTGCCCGCAGGGTAGCCCCTCACCATGCACGTCATTCGCCCAACGTTTCCAGGTATCCAGAATGCGCCCTTCGATGGCCCGCTTGCCCACACCTGCACCCCAGAGGGCCAACATCGGGCAACTGATCTTCCGGCCAGCCGCGCGATCTGCGGCATCGATCTCGCAGTCGAGCGTGGCTCCCGCACGATAGTCGTTGCAGCTCGCACGCAAACGGTCGGGTTGGCTGAAGCTTGAGATGTAGTCCGCCATCGCTTCGCCGCTGAACGCCTCTTTGTAACCCGCCCAGGACTGAATGGACCAGCGCAGGAACCACTCGGGATCGGCACCGATCAGTTTCTCCGGCAGGGGAAATGGCTGCGCGAGGAAGTACCAGTGGTAGGCAGCGATGCCGCCTGGTCTGCCGAGGCCTTCGAACGTTTCAATGGTGGGCATCACATCGAGAGTGATCAGGCGTTGCACATGTCCCGGATGATCGAGTGCCATTCGATACGCCACCCGCGCGCCGCGGTCATGGCCGACCACAGTGAAGGTTTCAAACCCGTGCGATGCCATGGCCTCCACGAGGGAATGCGCCATGGCCCGCTTCGTGAACGCGTTGATGTCATCCAGCGGCGGCACGGACGAACGCCCGTAACCGGGCAGATCGGCAACCACCACGGTAAATCCGGCCGCAGCGATACGTGGCGCCACCCGATGCCAGATGGCATGGGTCTGGGGATAGCCATGAAGCAGCAGAACGGGCGGGCCTTCGCCGCTGATTCGCGCGTGAATGAACCCGTGGGTAACCGGAAGATCCGCACTTTCGAAATCTGTAAACATGTTTCTCCTCGTTGCTGAAGGTTCGTAAGTTGCACTTGCCGAATGGCGGATCAGTTTGGTTTCACAATCGTCATCGACCTTGCAGTGCGGGAGACGCGACGCATCCCGGCTCAGGGTGAGCGACAGGTCGCACCTAGGTTATCGGTTGTGCGGTTCAACCGCCGGACAGTGCCTGCATGATTACAACTTCTTCGTGCTCATCGAGTGCAGTGGTCAGGTCACGGGTTCGCTCGCCACGCACATAGATCATCATGTGCGGCCGGATCCCATCCTGTTCGTCGATCATACGAAAGCGAATCCCGGGATAACGTCGGTCGAGGTCATTGAGCAGAGCGCCCAACGTTGCGCCCGATGCCGTGACCAGACGGGCTCTAGAGGTGTAGGACTGCAGCGGCGACGGAATCAGAACACGCATCAGACCAGCACGGTTTCCACTGCATAGATTTCCGGCAGATGCGCCACGATCTGCGACCAGTGCGCTCCTTCATTGATGGAGCACCATACCTCGCCGCTGGTCATTACCAAATACAGGCCAAGCGGGTCCTGGTCGTCATGGGCCATTGCCCGGCGTTTCACCGTGAACCAGGCGCGCGATGGAAAACCGGAGTTCTGACAAGACCAGTGTTCGCCTCGGTCACGGGTCATATACACCGCCGCATTGCTGTCCGGGCTGGTCCTTGGCAACACATCGGTGCCGTCCATCGGGAAAACCCTGGCGATGTCGGGATTGCGCGGGTGGGTTTCGATCACGAAGCCGATGTCGCCGATGTGTGCCGGCATGTTGCGGTCCACCCGCTGCCAGCGGGTCGCAGGCCGTTCGAGACGATAGATGCCGCAGTGGTTCTGCTGCCACATCACATCAGATTGCTGCGGGTGAATCTGCACACAACGTGGATCATGGTCGGAACCCATCGGCTGCCACTGCAGCGAGGTGGGCTGATCCGCTGACGGCGGTGCATCAGGATCAAACACCACCGTCGCCATGCCCTCGTTGAGCGGCGACCAGTTGGCGCCGTGATCAAGCGTTTCCCAGACACCACCACCGGACAGGGCGAAGTACATGTGATTGGCGTTTCGGGGATCGATACGGATCAAATGCAGCACTGGACCATCTGGTGTTCCGTCCTGCGGATCTTCGGTTCTGAGCGCATAGTCAGGATAGTCGTTGAATCCCCGGACAGAGGTCCAGTTGCGGCCATCATCGGCACTCATCCACAACGCCTGGGGTGATGTACCGGCCCACCACACACCAGGCTCGCTGGCGTGGCCCGGAGTCAGCCAGAACGTATGTTCTACCGTGCGTCCGATGATTCCGTCGGCAGCCTTGTTAAAGGCGGGTGGCCGCTGCGCTTCCTTCCAGCTGGTGCCGCCATCTGTTGAGCGAAAGATGGGTCGGGCCGAGGTGCCCTGTCTTGGCGGAACAGAGAACGGTTGAACTGCGTGGATCAGCCACCTTGTGCTGGATGATATGGCCGGGAAAAGCGGGTGCCGACAAGATACAGTGAGTTCTGCGCGAATCCGATTGCAGCGTGAAGAGTCCTTTGCGTGTGGAGATCAGCAACCGGAGTGCGCTCATGGGTTACCTCTCGATCTGTCCGAGGTTGGCGTGAATCACCGAGCCGTTAAGTATTGGATTCTGCGCCACGAACAACAGCGCAGTTGCGATTTCATCGGGGTTAATCAAACGGTCGAAGGCAGACATGCGACGCACGCTGTCCATCGCATCGGCGGGCACGTGCTGACGCAGCATTTCGGTGTCGGTAAAGCCGGGGCACACGGCTACGGTGTGAATGCCACGCCCGGCAAGATCCTGGGTGAGTGAGCGCATCATGCCGATCTGGGCATGTTTGCTGGTGACGTAGCTGAAACTTCCGGGCACCGCCTTTTCGGAAAGTGTTGAGGCCACAAAGAGAATGCTTGAGCCCGGTCGCATGTACGGCAGTACGAAGTAGTTCAGACTGTTGGGCGCTACGACGTTGATTTCGAGCACACTGCGCAGTGCGTTGCTGGGTGTTTCCAGAGACGAGTCGTTGGCAAGCCGGGAGGCGTTGTGGATCAGAACGGTTTCATCGGACCGCTCGAGCAGCGGGCGGAGCACTGATCCCGCGTTGTCGATGAAGCTGGACATTGCCAGGTCGCAATTGATGTGGGTCACCTTGTCGAGCGGGCATCGGCGACGGGAGAGGTTCACCACCCCATAACCCTGTGCGAGAAAGAGGCGTGCCGTGTGCAGGCCGATACCGCTGGAAGCGCCCGTGATGACCAGTGTTTTCATGCCTTGCTCCAGTGTGCACCAGCCCATTGGCCTGGACCTGATGAAACCCTGATGACTAGTGTTTCGAGGGGCAGGGCAGCAATGCGCGGTGTGTTGATCAACTGGCGCAGAAAGTGACCAGCCAGTTCTTCAACGGTGATATTGCTGACCGGAAGGGTGAGAACGTCCCTGTGCAGGAACGGAATCCGTTCGCCGTTGAACAGGGCAATCAGATACCCGCCTTCCTGTTCAAGGCGCAGGTAAGGTGATTTCGACGGCAGCAACACCTTCTCATCGAGATGGTCACACAGTGCTTTCAATTCCTGCTTGATGACGTTGTAGTCGAACGCGAGGCCATCTGGTCCCACCGTGCAGCGCATGTCAGCCGTTACAAAAAAGTTGTGACCGTGCAGATTCTCACGGTCCGTTGCGCTGAAGATCGTGAAGTGGGCGGCCCCGAAGTGCAGGTAGTCCTTGGCGATTTCGATTGTTGTAGACAAAGAGGTCATGGCGGAACGTTACCAGTTTGTAGCCGGGGCGTCCGCATCCCCGATCTACTCCTGCTGGATACGGTTCAGGATGAGGCCGTAGAAGTAAGTGTTTTCGTCCCGGTCGAAGTACCAGCCGAGGTGGTTGCGGCACTCGGCACAGGATGCCAGTCGCCAGCGAAACCCTGCGAACCACGTGTCAGCGGCCATACGCTGCCCGGAAATCGTGCAACCGAGAGCCTGTGACCAGCAGCCGAGGTGAAAGGTGATGCCATGGGGATTGGTGCAGACGTGCTCGTGTGAGCCGTTGATGGAGGTTTTGTCCGACACGCGCCCGATCACACTTGAACACACAGCGCAGTAAATGAAGTTCTTGTCCGCGGCGGTGCTATCGGCGGTTTTGTCTTCAAGTACCGGGTCGATGGTGTGAGTTGCCATGACAGACAGTGAATCGGGTGGGTTCGAAATGTTCGGACAAGCCTAGGGGATTGTCCAACGGGTTGGTGCAATCTGCTGGGCGCGCGAAGCGGCTACAATGAACCCATGAATGCTGTAACCCGCCAGGACATCAACGGACTGCAGAACGCAGGTCGCGCGGTTCGCCGGGCGTTTCTGGCCATGAAAAACGCGGCACGGCCCGGTATGACCACTGCCGAACTGGATGCGGTAGGTGCGGCGGCCCTGAGGCAGGGCGGCGCGCGGTCGGCACCTCAGCTCTTCTACAAGTTTCCCGGGGCTACCTGCATCAGCATCAACGAAGAAGCGGCGCACGGAATCCCCTCAGAGCGCCAGCTCGAAGACGGCGATATCGTCAATATCGACGTATCCGCAGAACTCAACGGTTATGTCGCGGACATGGGTGAGTCGTTCGTCGTGGGCGAGGGTCATCCGGAACAGCACCGCATCTGCGCTACGGTGCAGGCCGCCGTACATGCGGCGATTGCCCAGGTACGCGCCGGACGTTCTCTGAACATCATTGGCCGCACGGTTTCGGAGAAGGCTTCTGCAGCGGGTTATCTCATCGTCGAGAATCTCGGCAGCCATGGAGTCGGACGGTCGCTGCATGAAGATCCGTCCTACGTGCCGATACACAATCTCAATGAGCGGCGCACGCTCAGCAAAGGCATGGTGCTCACCATTGAACCGTTTTTCAGCGACAAGGCGTCGTGGGTGGAAGAGCAGGCGGATGGCTGGACACTATCCGTGCCGAAGGGTGTGCTCGTGGCCCAGTACGAACACACCCTGATTGTCACCGACGGTCAGCCCATCGTGGTGACGGCCTGATATCCCCGGACGGGGTTACAACGTCTTGAGGTCAGTCGCCGGATCCGCGAGTCGCGCAGCATCCACCGGTTTACCCACCAGGTTCTTGCATAGCATGAACTCTTTCGGACTGTTCACGGCATCCGCGGCGACCAGCACACCGTCTTTCAGATAAAAAACCGCGAACTGATTGGCTGACTTGTCACCCCGCAACACCTGCTGGTTGCCATCCGCAGAGAAACCCACCATTTGCAGTTTGAGCTCGTATTGATCTGACCAGAACCAGGGTATGGTCGCGTAGACCTTGTCCTGACCGCGGATGTTGGCACTGGTGACCCGCGCCTGATCCATGGCGTTGGGGACCGATTCGAGGCGCAGCCGCCGCCCAAGCAGGGGATTCGGATGGTTGGAACAATCGCCGATGGCATAGATGTGTGGATCACTGGTTCTGCAGTGATCATCCACCACGATGCCGTTCTCGCAGGTAAGCCCCGCATCCTTCGCCAGTTCAATGTTGGGGATGATACCGATGCCGACGATCACGATGTCGGCAGCGAAAGTCTGGTCGCCGGCGAAAACCCCCTTCACACGGCCGTTATCACCGGTAAATCCCTTGACGCCGGTGCTGGTGTGAATTTGGACTCCACGGGAAGTGTGCAACTGATGGTAGTAGGCGCTCATCTCCGGCGTGGTCACACGCTGCAGGATGCGGCCTTCCATCTCAATCACATGTACTTCCATACCGGACGTTACCGCAACCGCAGCGACTTCAAGCCCGATGTAGCCACCACCCACGATCACCAGCTTTTTGCCCGAGCCCATTTCGCTGCGGATGGCGTCGACATCGGCGACAGTACGAAGGTAGTGGATGCCGCCAAGGTTGCTGCCTTCGATACTGAGTTTGCGAGCGCGGCTGCCAGTGGCGATAACGAGATCGTCGTAGCTGAAGGATTCGCCAGAGGCTGTGTAGACGGTTTTGTTGGTGCGGTCGATGCGGGTGACGGTGACAGCGGTTTTGACCCTGATGTTCTTGTCGTCGTAGAACTTCTGCGGCCGCAGATACACTCGCTCGATAGCCTGTTCACCGGAGAGATACTGTTTAGAGAGTGGTGGCCGCTGATACGGAATGAACGGCTCCTCACCGAGCAGTACGATCGGACCTTCATGGCCATCCTGGCGCAGGCTTGCGGCTACCTGACCCGCGGCATGACCCGCACCGATGATGACGACTGAGGACATGGAATTTCGCTCCGGCAAGGAAAAACGGTAGTTTAGGGAAGCATAGAGGGACGGTCATCCCGGGAACATCATCCGGGCGGAAACTGCGAGGCAGCATGAAAGACTTTCTGACCTTGACCGAAATGGTCAAGCGCGCACGGATAAATCTGAATCAGCACGCCTGGGACTACCTGATAGGCGGCGCGGAAACGGAGAGCGCCCTCAATCGCAATCGGCACGGCCTCGATTCCTGGGTGTTCAAACCGCGCATTCTCAATGATGTGAGCGAGGTGGATGCGACTTCCACGCTGCTTGGGCAGCCGGTTCGGCTGCCGGTTGTGATGCCGCCCATCGGCTCAGTGCAGCTGTTTGAAGCGGGCGGCGCGGCTAGTGTGGCCCGGGCGGCGCAGGAATTCGGAGTACTGCAAATTCTCAGTTCTGTTTGCCTACCGGATTTTGAAGCGCTGGCGAAAGAGGTACCGGGACCACGCATCTATCAGTTGTACCTCATGGGCGATAAGGCATGGCTCGATGTCCAGATTCAACGCACCATCGATGCGGGTTACACGGCGTTTTGCCTTACTGCAGATACACAGGTGTATTCCCGCCGTGAACGGGACCTGCTCAAAAGGTTTGCGCCACCTTCGGGGCGTCGGGGTGGTTCGCCGGCTTTTGGTACCCAGGCGAAGATGTCCTGGAAAACAGTTGAGCACATCAAGGCGAAGTTCAGCATTCCACTCATCGTCAAGGGCGTGAATGTTGCCGATGATGCCCGCCGCTGCGTCGATTCGGGCGTGGACATCGTCTACGTCTCCAATCACGGCGGGCGTCAGCTCGACCACACCCGGGCCTGCATCGATGCCCTGCCGGAAGTCGTCGCTGCGGTCGGCGGCCGTGTGCCGGTATGGGTCGATGGCGGATTCATGCGCGGCGCGGATGTCGTGAAGGCGTTGTGCCTCGGTGCTGCTGCTGTCGGCATGGGCCGGATCGAAGGACTGGCGATGGCCGCAGGTGGGACGCCGGCCCTGGTACGGGCACTCGAGATCATCGAACACGAAGTGAAAAATGCGCTGGCCCTGAATGGCATCAGCCGGTTGGCTGAGCTCAGCCCGGATCTCGTGGAACGGGCGGGGGCCATGTCTTCGACCCACGTCCTTGGGGCTTTTCCGCTGCTCGATCAGTACTGATCGAGCGGGAAGTAGCCGCGGCGGCGGGGTTTATTTGCTGTCCTTCGGCACCGGGATCGGGAACGGTGTGACTTTTTCGCCCTTGCTGTCTTTCACTTTGGCGATGCCTTCTTTTTCGACCTCGTCGATGCGTACGACCGCGTGCATGGGGATGAAGCTGCGCTTTACACCGTCAAACTCGGTGCGCAAGCGATCCTCAGACGGGTCAATGACCATTTGGCTCTTTTTGCCAAACATGTAGTCCTCAACTTCGATAAATCCGTAGAGATCGCTCTGGTAGATCGCCTGGGCATAGACCTCGTAAATCTGTCCCTGGTTGTGGAATAGAACGCGGTAGATACTCTCGGTGATTTCTCGTTTGGCCATGATTTCCCGCAGGTGAAGGTGCGTCCCGGGCCATGGGCAAGGACCCGGTGTGCCGTTATATAGGGGTGGGGGCGCACAATTCAAGCCAAATTGCCCGATTGGTTTGCGCCCTAGCTTATACTGCGCCCCCCCTGAGGATCCCCGAAAAGGCGTTGTTCGAAGTGTCGCGAAAGGTCTTCATCGAAACCCACGGTTGCCAGATGAACGAGTACGACTCGGCGCGTATGCGCGACCTGCTGAAGTCGACTCTTGACTACGAAGAAACACGGGAGCCGGACGAAGCCGACCTGTTGCTTCTGAATACCTGCTCCATCCGCGAAAAAGCCCAGGAAAAAGTCTTCCATCAGCTCGGCCGCTGGCGTGGCATAAAGGTTCGGCGTCCAGAGGTGCTGATTGGTGTCGCTGGCTGTGTGGCCAGTCAGGAAGGAGCGGCCATATCCCGACGGGCGCCTTATGTGGATCTCGTGTTCGGACCGCAGACGCTACATCGATTGCCCGCGCTCATCGGTGAAGCAGAGCGCCTGCGGCAGACGGATTCGAGAGCAGCAGTGGTGGACATCAGCTTTCCGGAAATCGAGAAGTTTGATGCCTTGCCGAAACCGAAGGCGGACGGTGTCAGCGCCTGGGTTTCGATCATGGAAGGTTGCTCGAAGTACTGCAGTTTCTGCGTGGTGCCCTATACGCGGGGTGAAGAGGTCAGCCGACCCGTTGCAGATGTACTCGACGAGGTGCAGGCGCTGACGGCCCAGGGCGTACGCGAGATTCATCTGCTCGGCCAGAACGTCAATTCCTATCGTGGCGACATCGAAGGCGATGCAGCGGATCTTGCTGAACTGCTGCACTATGTGGCGGCGGTACCGGGTGTCGGGCGCATTCGGTATACAACTTCGCATCCCATCGATTTCAGCGATGCGTTGATCAACGCCTACGCCACCATCCCGCAGCTGGTTGATCACGTGCACCTGCCCATCCAGCACGGATCAGACCGAATTCTCGCCCTGATGAAACGTGGCCACACGGTACTGGAGTATAAGTCTCGTATCCGTGCGCTGCGCAAGGTGCGTCCCAACATCAGCCTGTCATCCGATTTCATCATCGGTTTTCCCGGTGAAACCGATCCGGATTTCGAGGCGATGGTGAAGCTCATCCGCGATGTCGGCTTTGATGCTTCATTCAGCTTCATCTACAGCGCGCGGCCCGGAACTCCGGCGGCGGATTTGCCGGACGACACCCCGGTGGAAGTCAAAAAACACCGCCTCGCCATCGTGCAGGACCTGATCCGTTGCCAGGCGGCGGCGATTTCGGGTGCCATGGTCGGGACGAGCCAGAAAATCCTCGTCAGTGGCCGCTCACCGCGGGACCCCGGTCAACTGCAAGGGCGCACGGAAAACAACCGGGTGGTCAATTTCCGCAGTCCCGATGACCGGCTGATCGGCCAGTTTGTGGACGTCACCATCGAGGCCGCATTGCCGAACTCCCTGCTGGCCAGCCTTGCCTGAGTCTGACCTCTCAGTACGAGTCCTGAGTTTGACTTAGGCCTGAAGGCCGATATCCTTCGATTCGAGGACAACATACAGAGGACGCATTGAGCGACCCAGACCCCGGACAGCGCGCTGTTTCCGCAGCGCAGCCGTCGACGGCGGATGCCGACTCCCGGGTGGTGCCACTGAACAGCACCATCGCTGTGGAACCCAACGATTCGCATCGCCTAGCCGCTTTGTGCGGCCCTTACGACCAGAACCTGAAGCACCTCGAGAAACGTCTCGGGGTGCACATCCGCAACCGTGGCAATCGTTTTCAGATCAGTGGCAGCGAACGGCGGGTGCGGGTCGCAGGCGCCCTGATCCAGCAACTCTATGTGGAAACGGAAGAGCGCACGGTCATTGAGCCGGACCTCGTGCACCTTTTCCTGCAGGAATCCGGCGTCGATGCACTGCTGGCGGACATCTCCCGCGACGAATCACCACAAACCGGCGAAAGAGGTGAGGTTGCGGTTCGAACGACACGCAAACTCGTCAAGGCAAGGGGTGCCAACCAGGCAGCCTATGTGGAGGCGATTCGCACCCACGACATCAATTTCGGCATCGGCCCGGCGGGTACCGGAAAAACCTGGCTGGCCGTAGCCTGCGCGGTCGAGGCACTGGAGTCACACAAGGTGCAGCGGATCGTTCTGGTTCGGCCGGCTGTCGAAGCCGGTGAAAAACTCGGCTTTCTACCCGGCGATCTGGCGCAGAAGATCGATCCCTACCTGCGCCCGCTGTATGACGCGCTCTACGAAATGATGGGCACCGAACGGGTCAACAAATCCGTGGAGCGAACGGTGATCGAGGTCGCGCCACTCGCCTACATGCGGGGGCGAACGCTGAACAATGCGTTCATCATTCTCGATGAAAGCCAGAACACGACCATCGAACAGATGAAGATGTTCCTTACCCGCATCGGTTTCGGATCGACGGCGGTGATTACCGGCGACATCACCCAGATCGATCTGCCGCGAGGCCAGGAATCGGGTCTGGTCAACGTGCGGAAGGTGCTGAAGGACATCGAGGGCATCCATTTCACACACTTCAATTCCCGTGATGTGGTGCGGCATCCGCTGGTGCAGAAGATTGTGGATGCCTATGCCGCGTTTCAGATCAATCCCGGTGCGGACAACCCGCAGCAGCGACCGTGAGCCGTACGGTACCGTGACAACCACCGCGCAGGCGATCGAAGTGCAGATGGCGAGCCAGCTGAGCGGTTTGCCGGACGAGGCGGAGATGCTTCGTTGGGCGAGCGTGGTCTCGCATCGGCTTGGCACCGCAGGTCACGAAACCTGCATCCGTGTGGTCGATGGCGCAGAGGGCCAAACCCTCAACCGACAATATCGCGGGGCCGACAAACCAACCAACGTGTTGAGTTTTCCGGCCGAGGTGGATGCCCCAGGAATCGAAGTGCTCGGTGACATCGTCATCTGCGCGCCGGTGGTACTTGCCGAAGCGGCAGCGCAGGGAAAGCCGGTCGCCGACCACTTCGCACACATGGTGATACACGGCATGTGTCACCTGCATGGTTACGACCATGAACATGAAGAGGATGCACAGATCATGGAATCACTTGAGGTTGAGCTGCTTGCCGGATTCGGCATCGCCGATCCCTACCAATGAGCGAACGATCACTGCGCAACGACGATGACGAGATCCGGCCCTCCGGCCGGCGTCCTGTTTACGACTGGTTCATCGGCCTTTTCAGCGACGAACCTGAAACCCGTGCTGAGCTGCTTGAGCTATTACGGGATGCTGCGGATCGCCAGCTAGTGGATACCTCGGCACTGAACATCATGTACGGCGCCATTGGCATGTCCGACATGCAGGCGCGTGACATCATGATCCCGCGCTCACAGCTGCGTTTCGTGCATGAGTCGGATTCCCTGGACGCCATTCTCGACGTGGTGATCCAGTCGCAGCACAGCCGGTTTCCGGTGGTCGGCGAAAGCCTTGATGACATTCGCGGCATCCTGCATGCAAAGGACCTGTTGCGGTTGTTGCAGCATGAAGACCGCAGCGACTTCGACATCAAGGATCACATGCGGCAGGCAACCGCGATCCCCGAGAGCAAGCGCCTCAACGTGCTGCTTGAGGAATTCCGTGCCAAGCGTAATCACATGGCGGTGGTCATCGACGAGTATGGCCAGGTCTCCGGTGTGGTCACCATCGAGGATGTGCTCGAGCAGATCGTTGGTGAAATCGAGGACGAACATGATATCGATGACGCCGGTGGGATCAAACCGATGAAAGACGGCGGTTTTGTGGTCAAAGCCGAAACCACCGTCGAGGACTTCAACGAATACTTCGATACAGACTTCGCCGATGATGAGTTCGACACCATCGGCGGCATGGTGCTGCGTGCGCTCGGCCACCTGCCGCAACGTGGTGAAGAGGTGACTGTCGGCAATTTTGAGTTCCGTGTTCTGAATGCAGATTCGCGGCGGCTGCGGCTGCTGCGGGTACGCACCGTGACTGCATGACGCTCGTTCTGGCCGCATTGTGCGGCGGCGCGCTGGTCCTTTCGCTCGCTCCGTTTGATCTATGGCCTTTCGCCTTCGTCAGCGCTGCCGGGCTTTATCTGTTGCTCGAGCGTTTTCCGGACAAAGCCGTATGGATCGCCGCAGGCTTCGGCCTCACCAAGTACGTCTTCGGGCTCTCCTGGGTGTACGTGAGCATCCATGTTTATGGCTATGCCTCACCATTTCTCGCAGGTAGTCTGGTTGTATTGATGGCGGCTATCATGACTGTTGTGACGTGGGCGCAGTGTGTCCTGTACGTGCGTATGCGCGTGAATTCTGTGCCAGTGAACCTGTTTCTCTTCGCCGCACTTTGGACACTGGTTGAGTGGATGTGGACCTGGTGGCTGGGCGGATTTCCGTGGTTGTTTGCCGGGTACAGTCAACTGGGTACACTACTGGCGGCCTTTGCGCCGATCGGTGGAGTGTTTCTGGTCAGCTTTCTCGTGGTGCTCATCGGTGCATCGCTTGCCTCGCTCCTCACGATTCGCACGCCTGGGTTGAAATCACGATGGCCAGTGTTGCTGGGGATACCCCTCGTGCTGCTCGGGGTTTTGCTCGATCAGATTGAATGGACAAAAGCCGCAGGCACGCAGACGGTCGCGCTGGTGCAGGGCAATACCGAACAGTCGGTGAAATGGGATGCGCAGGCGCGGGACACCATTGTGCGTACCCATGTCCGCCTGACAGCACCGCTATGGGGCGAAGTTGACGCCATCATCTGGCCGGAAGGCGCGATCACCTATTGGGCCCATGAGGCCGATTTCCTGCTGGAGCGGCTCGACCGTGAAGGGTCCAGAACCGGGACTGCGCTGGTGACCGGCGTTCCTGTTGCTGAGCGCGAGGGTGATGAAGTCCACGTTTACAACGGTGTTCTCGCCGTCGGCGAAGGCCAGGGTCGATACTTCAAACAGATCCTTGTTCCGTTTGGTGAATACGTACCTTTCGAAATCCTGCTTCGGGGACTGATCGCTTTTTTTGATTTGCCGATGTCGTCGTTTTCCGCCGGCCCGCAAGACCAGCCTCTACTGACACTGAAAGGCGTGCCTGCCGTCATGTTGATCTGTTACGAGGTCGCGTTTCCGGCGCATGTGGCACGGGAATCAAGGGATGCCGAGGTGTTGCTCACCATTTCCAACGATACGTGGTTCGGAGAATCGATAGGGCCACTGCAGCACATGCAGATTGCGCAGATGCGAGCCCGGGAGATGGACCGCTGGGTTCTCCGTGCGACCAACAACGGGCTGACGGCAATCATCGATTCCCGCGGGAATGTGGTGTCGACAATTGCGCGATTTGAAGAAGGTGTGTTGCAGGGGACCTGGGAGCGACGCCAGGGAACAACGCCATTTCAGATCGCCGGCAATCTTGTGGTGCTCGTCCTGCTGTCCCTGATTTTGGGGTTGGTGGTCTGGGTGCGGCGTAAACAACCCGCATCGACCCAGAGCGCAGAGTGATATTCTCCCGGCTTCTCCTTGGGGTTTGTTGAGCCATGAGAAACGGATTGCGCTTGGGCATTCTTCTGTCTTCGGTCATGGTGGCTGCGGGCTGCGGTTTCAAGCTGCGTGGTTACGGCGTCGAAACTGCCTTCAGCGATTTTTTTGTGGTTGCGTCGTCGAGCAGCATTTTCCAGGCTGACCTGCGCCAGGTCCTGCGAACAGCAGGCGCTGCGGAATCGGCCAGTCGTTCCGACGCCGACGTCGTTATCGAGATCCTCGATGAACGCAACCAGCAGCGCGCAGCATCCACCACGGGCAATGCGCGGGTAGCGGAGTACGAACTCGAAGTCGGTGCATTGATTGGCATTCAGGATGGCAATGGTACCGTGCTGGCTGCCCCACAGTGGGTGAACCGCATCCGGGTCTATCGTATCGACCGTGACAACCTCACCGGCAACAGCCAGGAACAGACCCTGGTGGAACGTGAACTGCGTGCGGATGTGGTGCAGGCAGTGCTGCGAACGGTCAACGCGGTCAGCCGCAATCGAGTGGTGAACGCAGGTAATGCTGGCTGAACCCCAGTCGCTACCGGCAGCCCTCGAACGCGGCATTCCGCCGCTGACATTCGTGCATGGTGACGAAATCCTTCTGGTGGAAGAGGTCTGCGATCTTTATCTCACCGCATCACGTCAGCAGGGGTACGTCGAACGCGAAATCCGCTTTGTCGAAGGCGGTTTCTCCTGGGAGAGTCTCTACAGCGATTCACGTGCCATGTCGCTATTCGCGTCCCGCAAGATCATCGATCTGCGTCTGACTGCGCTGCGAATGGAAGGCACCGCGTCTGACGTGTTGAAGTTGCTGGCTGAAAGTGACAACCCCGATAGCCGGGTGTTGGTCCGTTCCAGCGAAGTGGGTCGAGACAAACAAAAAGCAGCCTGGTATCGGGCGCTCGAAAAAAATGCCCTGGTCGTCCACGTTCGCGCAGTACATGCCAGCCGGTTCCAGCCATGGCTCGTGGAACGGTTGCGGCGCGCTGAAGTGCGTCTGGAAAAAGACGCACTCGAGCTGCTCGCTCTGCGTGTTGAAGGCAATCTGCTCGCTGCCGCACAGGAGATCGAGCGGCTTCGATTGTTCGGCCACGGTGAGACCATCACACGCACGATGCTCGAAGAAGTGCTCGAAGACTCCAGTCACTTTAATGCCTTCGCCTGGAGTGATGCGCTCCTGCAGGGTGATGCGGTGCGTGCCGTTCGGGTCCTGCATGGCATGCGTGAAGAAGGGCAGGGCATGCTCGGCCCCCTTTATCTCCTCGTTGGCACGCTGCGGCGGCTCCAGAAAGGGGACTACCTCACGCCTGCCCAGGAGCGATTGTTGCCTGCGTTCCGGCGTCGTGCGGGATCGTTCGATGAGGTCCTGGCGGAATGTGCGCTGCTCGACCTGCAGGGCAAAGGCCAGATCCGGGGTGATGCCTGGGACAGCCTGATCAGCCTGACGCTGCGCCTCTGCGGGCGGCCGATGCCTGACCTGTCGAGCCAGCGTGAGTGGCTGCTCAAGGTCTGACGAAACGTTCAGTTGACGTGCGTGCTGGCTTCGCTACCGGCAGCGATGACACGCAACGCGCCACCGTCGTTGGATAACACGGTGATTGAAGCGTTATCCGGCCGGAACACCACCATGCGGTCATCGTTCTGTGCGGCACCAACGGCCACGTTGATCGCAATGAAGTGTGAGAAGAAGACGGCATCCTCAGTGTGAGCGAGCAGGCAATCGACCAGGTTCCTTCGCCACTGTTGCCAATAGCCGTCGAGATCCCTCCATGAACCGGGCATTACCGACTGCAACCAGCGCGCCCGTTCACCGAGATCTGTTGACTGGAACGGTATCTCGGAGATGCGTGGTTCGATGATCACCTCTGACAGCCACTGCTTTGCGAGTGGCATCGCGGTTTCCTTGGCCCGGAGCAGTGGCGAGCTGTACAGAGGCATCTCGGCGTAGCGAGAAAGCGCCACAGCAGCGGCGCGGGCCTGCTGGTGCCCGAGTTCATCCAGACCCGGATCCACACTCTCACTGATGCCGGCCGCGGCCCGGCCGTGCCGGACGAGATAAAGATGAGTCACGTAGAAAAATCTCCTTGAATTGCCATCAAACCGGCAGGGAAACCGATCAAAAAAGCACCCCTGTGCCGGTCGCGCCAGATCTGCGGCGGACATTCGGGAAATCGGAACGTACAATAATCCGCTTTGTCCCACCGACCTGGTCATAGGAACTGCTGTGAGCATCGATCATTCGGGTTTGCCCCCGGACCACGTTCCGGATACCACCATCAACGTCCGTGAAGCCTTCGGGATCAACCAGGATCTGTCGGTTCCGGCATTTTCCAACCGGACGCCCCATGTTCCGAACGTCGACCCAGACTACATTTTCGACCGGGATACGACCCTCGCGATCCTGGCCGGTTTCGCCCACAACCGACGCGTGATGGTGCAGGGCTATCACGGTACCGGCAAGTCGACACACATCGAGCAGGTGGCCGCGCGGCTCAACTGGCCCTGTGTGCGGGTCAACCTCGACAGCCATATCAGCCGTATCGATCTCGTTGGCAAAGACGCGATCGTCCTGCAGGACGGCAAGCAGGTGACTGCGTTCAAGGAAGGCATCCTGCCCTGGGCGTTGCAGCATCCGGTCGCGCTTGTCTTCGACGAATACGACGCCGGCCGCCCGGACGTGATGTTCGTGATCCAGCGTGTACTCGAAGTCGAAGGCCGTTTGACGTTGCTGGATCAGAACCGGGTGATCGTGCCACATCCGTACTTCCGGCTGTTCAGCACCACCAACACCATCGGTCTTGGTGATACCACGGGTCTCTATCACGGTACCCAGCAGATCAACCAGGGCCAGATGGACCGGTGGAGTGTCGTCACCACGCTCAATTATCTGCCGCACGACAAGGAAACCGCGATCGTACTCGGCAAGGCGAAGAGTTATGCCGGCACCGACAAGGGCCGCCGCACGATTTCCAACATGGTTGCTGTTGCGGAACTGTCGCGTCGTGGCTTCATCAATGGTGATGTGTCCGTTGTGATGTCTCCACGGACTGTATTGACCTGGGCGCAGAACGCGGAAATTTTCGGAGATATCGGTTTTGCCTTCCGACTTACGTTCCTGAACAAGTGTGATGAACTCGAACGGCCAATCGTGGCGGAGTACTACCAGCGCTGTATGGGTGAAGACCTTGGTGATGCCACCGCGGGTATCACGTTGAAGACGGCGTGATGTTCTCCAGGTACTGATAACTCCGAGTACAACGAGCATTCACAAGAGCACTGGCAAAGAGCACTGATCCGTGGCCGAAGAGAGCCCACTCGAGCCGTTCAAGCGCGCAACGACGGCAACCATCCGCGCCATCGCCGGCAATGACGAGCTGGAGGTGACGTTCGGCCATGGCGCACCGGCGGCGCGGGGCAATCTCATTCGACTGCCGTTGCCTTCACTCGGCTCTTCCTTGGAACAGATCAATGCCATCCGCGGCGTGGGTGACCAGTTCGCATTGAAGCTGCGCTGGCATGATCAGGGCGTGCACAGCAGCTTTGCGCCCGGTGGTGGTGGACCTGCTGACGAGATGTTCCAGTGGATCGAAGATGCGCGGGTGGCCTCCATCGGCTCCGTGCGGATGGAAGGGGTGGCCCGCAACCTCGATGCCAGCCTCGAAGTGCAGTGTAAACAAGCCGCATTTGACACTATTACGACCGAAACCGAGGCGCCGCTGAGCGTGGCTGTTGGCCTTCTTGTACGTCAGGCGCTGACCGGCCGGGAATTGCCGCCTTCCGCGGAAAACGTGGTGCGTTTCTGGCGTGACTACGTCACCGAGCGTGCCGGTGCGGACATCGAGGCGATGAAAGATTGCCTCTTTGATCAGAACCAGTTTGCCCGCGTCGGCCGTCGCCTTATTGCCGATCTCGGCCTCGCCGCGGATCTCGATGAACCGCAGGAAGGCGAGCAGAGCGATGCGGACGACATCGAAACTGTCAACGAGAGCGAAGAGGCGGACAGCGATTATTCGCCGGAAGACGTGGTGTTGGATGAAGATGACGCCACGGAAGAGTCCACCGACGGCGACTCCACGATGGTGGAGATGGACGCCGACATGGACATGGATGAACTCGGTGCCGAAGCGGATCCGGATGAAGCGCCGCAGCAGGTTCGGGATGACTACGGTCGCATCCAGGTTGATTTCAACTACCAGGCCTTCACGCGGGAGTACGACGAGACCATCCGCGCCGAAGAACTCTGTGAACCCGATGAGATGGTTCGCCTCCGCGCGATGCTGGACCAGCAGTTGTTGCCGCTGCAACACGCTACATCAAAACTCGCCAACCGGCTGCAGCGCCGTCTCATGGCGCGGCAGAACCGCAGCTGGGAGTTTGATCTCGAAGAAGGCACGCTCGACTCGAACCGGTTGATGCAGGTGATCATCGATCCGATGAGCCCGCTCGCGTTCAAACAGGAAAAAGAAACCAAGTTCCGCGACACCGTGGTGACGCTGCTGATCGACAGTTCCGGCTCCATGCGTGGACGGTCCATCAGCATCGCAGCGATGTGTGCGGATATTCTCGGGCGGACGCTGGAACGTTGTTCGGTGCGGGTTGAAATTCTCGGGTTTACTACCCGCGCCTGGAGAGGCGGACAGTCCCGCGAAAAGTGGATCAATGCGGGCAAGCCCGGCAACCCGGGACGGCTCAATGACATCCGCCACATCATCTACAAGGCGGCAGATGACACCTGGCATCGCTGCAAGCGCAACCTCGGCCTGATGATGCGCGAGGAGCTTCTCAAGGAGAATATCGACGGCGAAGCGCTCATCTGGGCGCACGACAGGATTGTTACGCGGCAGGAAGAGCGCAAGGTGCTGATGGTGATTTCTGACGGCTTGCCGGTGGATAACTCGACCCTGCTGGTCAACCCCAGCAACTACCTCGAACAGCATCTGAAATACGCTATCGACCAGATCGAAAACCACTCACCGGTGGAGCTGATAGCCATCGGTATCGGCCACGATGTAACGCATCACTACAAAAAAGCCGTCACCATCACCGATGCCGAGCAGTTGGGCGGTGCGATGACGGAACAGCTTGCGGCGCTCTTTGAAATTCCTGTAAGAGTCTGATGGATCAGCTTTGCAGATCGTGATCGAGTATCACATCGAGCAATGCCGGCCCGTAACGTTTTAACCGCTTCTTACCGATTCCGCGGACCTCCAGCATTTCACCGGCAGTTCTCGGGCGCTGCGCGATCATGCCGAGCAGTGTCGAGTCGTGGAAGATCACATAGGGCGGAACCTTCTCTTCTTAAGCGATCCGTTTGCGAGTGGCACGCAGCGCATGCCAGAGCTTCTGGTCCTCTACCGGTAGATCCCGTTCCACAGCAGATGCTTTGGATTTGGCGGCTTTTTTGCCGTGTGACTGCGGGTCCTCGCGCAAAATCAGCTGCTCCTCACCGCGCAGCAGTGCCCGCGCTGAGGTGTCGAGTCGCAGCGCGCCAAACCGATCTGCATCCACCGTCACGAACCCGCGCACGGTGAGTTGGCGCAGGATCGATCGCCGGCGGGCTTCCGGAATGTCCTTGCCTATGCCGAAGGTGGACAACCCCGCGTGCTCGAACTGAGCGGTCTTGGGCGTGGAAAGACCGAGCAATACATCGAGCACATGACCCGCGCCGAAGCGCTGGCCGGTTCGGTAGATGCATGACAGGAGTTTTTGCCCGGGCTCCGTTGCATCCCAGGTTGCCGGGCGGGTTTCACAGTTGTCGCAATGACCACAATCCTGGCCCGGATCATCGTCGAAGGTCGCGAGCAAGGCCCGACGCCTGCACGTCACGATCTCGCACCAGCCAAGCAGCGTATCGAGCTTGCTGCGTTCGATGCGTTTCTGCGCTTCGTCGGCGTCTCCCTGATCCGCCATCTGACGTAAACGCACCACGTCCTGCATGCCATAGATCATCCAGGCCTCCGCAGGTGATCCGTCGCGGCCGGCACGCCCGGTTTCCTGGTAGTAGGCCTCCATGCTCTTCGGCAGATCGAGGTGGACGACGAAACGAACGTCTGGTTTGTCGATACCCATGCCGAAGGCGATGGTGGCCACCATGATCATGCCTTCATCGTGCAGGAATCGTTCCTGGTGCCGACGACGTATCTCAGTGGCGAGACCGGCGTGATAGGGCAGGGCATCGCGTCCGCTTGCGCAGAGCTGCTCGGCAACCTGTTTTATACGTGCCCTGGACTGGCAGTAGATGATTCCAGCTTCGCCCGGGTGATTTGCCAGGAATGCCTGCAGTTGTTTCGCAGGATCGGTTTTGGGTTGCACGGCATAGTGGATGTTCGGCCTGTCGAA
>VGVE01000050.1 GCA_016874135.1 Gammaproteobacteria bacterium
CACCAACAGCTGGGCACACCGCGCCGCTGAAACGTACGCTGCCTCGTTGCTGTTGCCGCTGGCGCTTGCGGTGGGGGCAGCCACGACGGCGCTATATGCGGTAACGAGTTCGTTCATGGTACTTCTGATCGCATGACTCCTGTGGGGCCTCGCCTGGTCGTTTATTCGTCACACCGGCGTAGGTGCAGTGATGCAGGACGTTCCTGCTGGTTCAACCGGACGGGCAATGGGATTCTACAACGGTGTTTCCCGCATCGGTTCCGCTGCTGGCCTTTTCGGCGGTGCGGTACTCATCGACGGGGTCGGGTTCAATCTCGGTATCTTGATCATCGCCGGCATCAGTCTTTTGGCAGTACCACTTGCCGCCCGGGCATTTTCCGGCCCACTACCGCATCGTGAACCCGTCAGTGCGCCGGCGCCGTGGGCGCTCCTGCTGCTCGGCGCCTGTATTGGTGCAGTCCCCGCATTCGTTCTGAGCACTTTGGGTGCCAGCATCTCCACCTATACGGAAATAACTGATCTCATTCCTGCTGCCACCTTAACCGGCGCGGTACTCGCAACGCGGTATGTCCTCGACAGTCTTGCCGCACCAGTGCTCGATTTCGTGTTCGACCGGCTCGGCCTGCATCACGCCACAGTTGTCTGCCTTGCGGGTGGTGCGCTGCTGCTTATCGCCGCATCGGCCGCGCCTGATCTGATTCCCTTTGTCAGCTGCGTCGTGCTGTTCTTTGGAATGACCACGCTGATGTATGCTGGTGTGGGCGGCGTAGCGAGCGCACTCGGCTCCGGCGCCTACGCGCGATATGTCACCGCGCTCGACTTTGGTGCGGCAGCAGGGGCCTTGCTCGCCTGGATTCTGGTGGCACAGTTCAGTGATCCGTTCATTCCACTCGCGGCGGCGGCTGTTCTTTCAGGACTCACGCTCGCAGCGGTATGGACACGAATCGACCGTCTGTAAGCCACGCGCCGCGCACGACTCATTCGCCATGGGTTAAGACATCCGCGGATTTTCACAGCTCCGCAGGTGAATACCCAAACGTCTGGATAAAGGCGCTTACGAACGCCGAGCGGCTGTCGTAACCTGCGATTCGCGCCGCATCATCCACGCTACTCGCGTTCACCAGCGCGGCCTGACCTCGCGTGAGGCGAACCCATCGAAGCCACCTCGCCGGTGAGACTCCGGTTTCGCGCACGAACAGGCGCTCGGCAGTGCGGCGGCTCAATCCGGAAGCCAGCAACTCCGATTCTAGGTCCGCGTCGGATGCGTGCAGCAAGTGATTCGCGAGACGCAAAGCTCGCGGGTCCTGTGGCAGGACGAGCTCGACGCTTTCTCTGCTGGCTTGTGCAAGCTCTGCAAGGATCAGGTCGAGCAGGATGCGATGGGGCTGCTCGCGCGCATCCAGCCAGCCCAGTTCACAAACCCGCAGCATGGCTTCATGCAGCAATCCTGTGACCTGCATAACCCGTGATTCGAGCGAAGCCGGGAGGTGATCCGGATGGAAATAGAGCGTTTGCAGTTGCACCGCGTTCAACATTTCCAGGCGATGAGCGATACCCGCCGGGATCCAGAATGCCCGGCGCGGCGAAACAAAACGCAGCACTCCAGCAACTTCCGCCCGGATCGAACCCTGCTCCGAGTACAACAACTGCGGTCAGGGATGAGTGTGAACCGATGTGTGGCTACCGGCACAGTAGTCCATACCAAGGGAGCGAAGAACTATGAACGGTTCATCGCAAATAGTTGCAGGTTGACGCATCACGCATTGATGTTGACGCAGAATCGCAGGAGCGGCAAACCGGCGCAGGCTATAGTGCGGGGCAGACCACAACGGGACGGGAGCGGCCATGCCCAACAAGCTGGCACACTTTGCGATCGAAGCTGACGACGTCGGTCGGGCGCGGGTGTTTTATGAGCAGGTCTTTGGTTGGCGTTTTGAGCCATGGGGGCCACCCGTTTTCTATCTCATCCACGATGCGGGTGTACACGGCGCGCTGCAGCAGCGGCGCGAGCCCTTGCCCCAAGGCCGTAACGGATTCGAGTGTTCTTTTGCCGTGGACGATCTCGACCAGTCGATGGCACTTGTGCGGAAAGCAGGCGGCCGTGTGGGCGATCACTTTCATACCATTCCGACTGTTGGCCGACGCGTGGAGCTCCATGACAGCGAAAACAACCAGGCGATACTGATTCAGTACGAGCCGGCCCGGAAAAAGGAACTAGGACTCTGATGGGCTCTGTAGCCAGATAACCGTTGCGTCAGACCAACGGTGTCTGGCAGTTGAGCCCGTATCAGACTAACAGGAGATTTACGGCGTCGTCGCCGCACCGGTGACGGTGTAACCCTGTTCTTTCAGACATGCCACCAGTCCTTCGGGATGAAAGATCTCGCGCATCGGCAGGATGGAGAACGTCGAGTTATTGTTCTCGAGTGCCCGAACAGCCGCTGCAAACCACATATCCTTGGCCTTGATCCGGGCTTCTTGTGCGATGGGACTATTCAACAACGAATCGGTGCACACCGCCCCGACATTGGGATAGTCCTGGACCTTCAGCAGGTCCACTGAACCCTCCATCCAGGCCTCAGCCCGTTTCAGTGCTGCAGCAAGATCCGAGTGGATCGACATCAACACCGTGCGCATGCACGCTTCTTCGGCCTTGGGAGAAACCTGCTTCAACATTTCGAGGGCTTCTTCGACCGGCATGTTGACTACGGCTTCAGTAATGGTCAGATCATGCTTGCGGGCGCGTTTGACGATCCACGGCGTAATCCGGTTCTCATCGGAAAGCCCGGCTCTTTCGAATGCACGTCGCGACAGTTCCTCCGCCGCGAATCTAGGCCTCATCGGCAGAAGCTTTCTGTTCTTTAGCGCATACCGCGCTTTCTCCTTCAGAAACGCAGCGTAAACGTCGGGTGGAAGTACCTGCTCCAACGTCTGAGCTTCGGGCAACTTCTCGCGTTTATTCAGCTCACGCAGGATGCCGGGCAACTTGAAGGAGTTTGAAGTTCCGGAGCGAATTCCTGGTGGCCCAACGAACTCCGCGGATTGTGAAATCACCCATTCCACGCGCTCTGAGTCCCACTCGAAGCACTTGGGCAACGGAACGAGCGAGCCGAAGATGAAGAGCTTCCGCTCGCCGTTCACCACCTCCCAGAGTGGCGACCCGGGTTTCTTGCCAGCGGTCACCACTTCTTCCATGACTGGCTCTGTGCCTGTCGATTCGGCAGATTTGGCGACAACACTCACTACGGGAAGAAGACACGTCACCGCCAACAGCACTACCCGGAACGTCTTGATCGGCAGGCCGTTGAGTGCGGGCGAAGAGACCCGAAAAGGGGATGGCGGCATACGGCGTCCGTGATCGGCAGAACCGCAGTCTGTCGGGTTGTTATGAATTCCTGCTGAATCTACCGGTCATGCCGAGGCACTCCACGTTCAGCAGGCAAAGGACTTCGCCCTTGATTCCGCTGCTGTCGATCGGCTCAGAGTTCCACGAGCGTCTTGCCCATGTTCTTGCCCGCGAGCATGTCACAGAAGGCTTGCGGCGCGGACTCAATGCCCTTGAGTACGTACTCCGCATTACGCAGTGATCCATCGGTGAGACCGGCTTCCAGTGCCGCCATCGCTTCCGGATAACGCCCTCCTTCATCGGTGTACATGAAGCCTTTCAGCAGCACACGCTTGGTGACCATCTCGAAGAGATTGTCTGGCCCGGGAACCGGAATACCGTCGGCGGATTCATAAGTGGACACCGAACCACACAACACCACGCGTGCGAATTCCCGCAGGTGATGCAGCGCCGAATTGAGTGTTCGGCCGCCGACGTTGTCGAAGAAGATGTCCATGCCGTAAGGGCACAGGCGTGCCAGCGCGTCGTCGAGATTTTCTTCGCGGTAGTTGATCGTTGCATCAAAGCCGAACTCGCGCACCAGACGATCACACTTGTGGGCATTACCACTGATACCGATGACGTGGGCGCCGGCGGCCTTGAGTAGTTGTCCGGCGACGATACCGACCGCACCCGCCGCGGCGCTGACTACTGCAATGTCACCACCTCGCGGCTTGGCGATATCGTTCACGCCAAACCAGGCCGTCATGCCCGTACCCCCGAGGATGCCGGCGTAATAGGACAGTGGGAAGCGCAGGCTATGTGGCAGCCGCGTAACGAAATCGTCCGGACCGGCTTTGCTGAAGCGCATCCAGGCGAGCCGCCCCATGAACAGATCCCCCGCCACGAAGTCGGGTCGTCTGGATTCGACCACCACACCGAGCGTCAGGCTCATCACCGGCTCATCCAGCGCCATCGCTGCCAGGTAACCATCACCACTGCCTTCGTTCATCCAGTTGCGAAAGCCGGCATCCATCGAAAACAGCCTGTGCTCCACCAGCATTTCGCCATCGCCGATCACCGGCACGGGTGATTCGACTTTGCGGAAGTCATCGACGCGCAGCTGTCCACCGGGTCGACGCTCGAGGACGATTGATATGTTGGTTGGCATGTTGGTTCCCCCGTTTGGACGCGACTGTGGCGTGAGGGTCGTCTTTCGTCAAATCGGGGCAGGAATAGAGCCAGCACTCAGCGACACTCTTTCGGTCGCGCGGCGGTCTTGTGAGAGATTTGCAGACGTAAGCGGGTGTCTATACCCAAAACCGACCAATGGCACAGCCCACCGCAAATATCGGCAGTTCAGCGGTGTAGAACTGTAGTCGTCCAGGTGTGCCGGCCACTGCCGCTGCGGCGATGAGTGTCCTGATCTCGAATCCACCCTGGCCTGCGTCGCGGTAGGTGTCTTCATCCGAATAAGACAGCAGCGCTTTTTTGTCCTGTGTGAAGAGCCGGCCGAGGAACTCGCGATCCCAGGCCTCATTGATCTTCCCGGAATCGGGCGTCGCCGGCCAATGGGAGATACCACCGGTGCCGAGCACGGCGATCCGCTCCGGCACCTGATCCACGGCTTCACGGATCGCCTCACCAAAAGCCCACACCCGATGGAGTGGCGCGAGGGGCGGACCCTGACAATTGATATTCATGGGTATCAGCGGCAACCGGTTATCGGGATCGAGAAAGTGCAAGGGCACCATCAGCCCGTGATTACATTGCCATTCTTCTGCATAGGCCATGTCGACACTCTGCATGATGGAGCGCACCAGGCAACCCGCGAGTTCCGGCGCACCAGCGATTCGCCTGGCGGGGATCTTCAGCCACACAGGATCTTCGATGGGTCCGGTATGTGACTCACCAGTCCCGATACAGAACGATGGCATGTTGTTCATGAAGAAGTTGGCGAAGTGTTCTGCGGCAATCAGCAGCAGTACGTCCGGTTTTGACGCTTCGATCTCCGCGCGCTGACGGGCGAATGCCGCATACAGCGCATCACGCACTGATGTGTTCTGTACGAGGTCTGCCCGACCGGTGATCCCGGGTGCATGGGACACGATACCGCTGTAGCAGAGTGTCATGATCGGCTGGTCCTCGCGCTTGCAGACGTCACTGCTGCTGATCCTGCTGTTGGCCACCTCCCGCGGTAAAGGATTGACCGCCGCCCGTCATCGCATAAACGCCGGCCCGCACCGGGCCATGGATTCGCACCCCTTCACGCATCCGTTGCAGATAATCAAACCAGGGAATGCCGAGCCACCCGGCAAAGTGCATGAGAATCTGGCCATTTACGCCGAGCACATAGAGCAGACCCACATCACCGGCTTCGATGGCCTGTCGCTCTTCCGGCGTAAGTTCATATCGGGAAAGTGCCGCAGCGGGATCGTCACCATAAAGCGTCCGCACCGCCGGATCTCGATTCAGCTGATAGAGGAATTTCTGCAGCTGATACAGGCTCATGCCTTGCCCAGAGTGGGAACGGCGTGGGTATCGAGTGCGATGCAGACGTTCTTGGTTTCCATGTAGAAGTCAAAACGGTAATCACCACCATCGCGACCGATGCCACTCGCCTTCATGCCGCCAAATGGCGTGGGCAGGTGGCGGTTGTTTTCGGAGTTCACCCAGATCATTCCGGCATCGAGCTTGCGGGTCATTCGCACCGTGCGGCCGACATCTTTCGTCCACAGATAGGCAGCGAGGCCATAGGCTACGCCATTCGCCTTGGTGATGGCGTCGGCTTCATCACTGAAATGCATCGTGGTCAGCACCGGCCCGAATATCTCCTGCTGCGCAATCGCCTTATCAGGCGACGCGCCGGTGAAGAGTGTCGGCACGATGAAGTTGCCTTCGTTGAACGATGGATGGCGGGTTCCACCGACGGCAATGTGTGCACCGCCTTGTGAGGCACGCTCAAAAAAACCGCAGACCTTGTCGAGGTGTCGTGGATGAATGAGTGGCCCCACTTCCACCGCTGGATCCAGCGGATGGCCGACTTTGAGCTTGGTAACCCGGGCCTTGAGGCGTTCCACAAACTCATCGTGGATACCATCCTGCACCAGGAGGCGGCTTGATGATGTGCAGCGCTCGCCATTGAGGCTATAGATCATGAAGACCACCGCATCGAGCGCCCGATCGAGATCAGCATCGGCAAAGACGATCACCGGATTCTTTCCGCCAAGTTCGAAGTGCACACATTTCAGTGTCGATGCACCCTGGGCCATGATCGCTGACCCGGTTGCAGAGACACCAACGAAGGCAATCGCTTTGATGAGCGGATGTTCGGTGAGTGCCTTGCCGGCCACTTCGCCAATGCCGTGGACCGTGTTGAGCACACCCGGCGGCAAACCGGCTTCATGGGCAATTTCAACCAGCAGCTGCGCAGTCAGGGGTGACCACTCGGCGGGCTTGTGCACCACCGTACAGCCGGCGGCGAGGGCGGGCGCGATCTTCCACGTGGACAACATAAAGGGCGTGTTCCACGGCGTGATCACCCCTACAGGCCCGATAGGTTGGCGCAGGGTGAAGTTCAGATGTTCTTCCGCAGGTAACGACAGACCATCCCGCGCGCCCATTGCCCGATCTGCATAAAACCGGAAGTTCTCAGCACCTCGCACCGCTGCCTTGCTCATGAAACGCAGCGCCTGGCCGGTGTCCACGCTCTCGATCAGGGCGATATCATGCGCCCGTGCTTCGATGGCATCGGCGATCCGGTGCAGCAAGTCGCGTCTGGCGTCTCCCGCTATATCGCGCCAGGCGGGAAAGGCCGCATCAGCAGCGAGGGCGGCTTGATCAATCTCGAGGGCAGTACCTGCAGACACCACGCCGAGCGGGGTATTGTCGATGGGCGTCGTGTTGGTGAAGTGCTCGCCGCTGCCCGGCTGCGCCTGCCCGTTGATGTAATGCCCTAGAGGATGAGCCCTGAATCGCTCCAGCAACCGCCCAGCGACTTCGAGATTTGATTGGAGCGCGGGAGAAGACGGAAACGGCTGGGGCACAACGCACTCGTTTGTGTTCGATTTGGACGTTACATACACTCCGCCGCGCCCGATGGTCAACCCTGCCTATCAAGGCTTGGTCATCTGGGCTTCATTCGTTGCCTTCATCGATAATAGACAGCACACCATGAACATCACTGGCACGAGCGCGACCTATACCGAAGTCGCCCGCATCCTTCACTGGCTGATTGCGGGCCTCATCGTGCTCAACTTCGTCTTGCACGAACTTGCCGAAGAAGCCGTGAGCGACGCGGCGGCACTGGCGCTGTGGGCGAATCACAAGTCGGTAGGCATGACGGTCTTCATGCTCGCGATCATTCGACTGATCTGGCGTCTCACCCACAAGGTGCCTGAACTACCGGCAACCATGGCGTCCTGGCAGGTGAAGGTCTCGAAGGTCACCCACTTCCTTCTCTATACATTGATCTTCCTGGTGCCCCTCTTCGGTTGGCTCTATTCCTCCGCCTCCGCCTATTCGGTGAGCTGGTTCAATCTGTTTGTCTTCCCTGACCTGGTCAGCCAGAACGAATCGGTCGCCGAAGTGTTCGAAGAGATGCACGAGAACACCGCCAAGGCAATGTTCGTTCTCGCGCTGCTGCATATCGGTGCAGCGTTGAAGCATGCGCTCTTTGATCGGGACGGGGTTCTCTCGCGGATGTCATCCGTCGTGTCCGTAGGCCTCTTTGTCATGGCCGTGGTTGGCGGCCTGATGTGGCTCAACGTAACCCCGTCGGCAACTCCCGCAGAAGCGCCGGCTGAAACTGCCGAACCCCAGCCTCAAGCAGCCATCGCGCCTGCCACAAGTATTCCGGTGGACACCACTCTGCCACTGTGGGCCATCGACTACAGCCAGAGTTCGATCAGCTTTTCTGCAGAACAGGCGGGTGCACCCTTTACTGGAACATGGCCCACGTGGGAAGGGGATATCCGTTTCGACCCAGGCAATCCCGACGCGAGCACCGCAGAAGTGCGTGTCGATGTAACCCGTGCGGCGACTGGCGATGAAAACCGCGACGGCACGCTGGCTTCCGCTGAATGGTTCGACAGCACCTCTCATCCACAGGTGCGTTTTCACACGATCGCCATCCGGCCAGAGGAAGGTGGCCGTTTCAGCGCCACGGGCATGCTGCGTATTCGCAACGCCGAGTATCCGGTGCTGCTGACATTCAATCACACCCTGGAGGGCGGCGTTGAAATGATCACCGGCACCGCTACACTGGATCGGCTCGCATTAAACCTCGGCACGGGTGACTGGGCCGATACCTCACAGGTGGGGCAATACGTACAGGTCAATTTCAAAGTGATCCGCGCAGAGGCGCCTTGAGGTGGATACAGCGGTGCCCGTCCTGCTTCTCGATCTTCCTTTGGTTGCGGTCAGCTTGTTGATGGCGGCAGTCTTCGCTGAGGCACTACACCACAAGCTGGATAGTATGATGCGGTTCACGGCGACCTTTGCAGCGTGGCGAATCGTTCCCGAATCCTTCGCGCCATTCATCGCTCGTATCGTCATCGGGCTCGAAGCGATCACGGTGTTGTACTGCCTGTTCATGCCACGCGCCGGACTCCTGATCGCCGCTGCCCTGCTCGCGCTCTATGCGATTGGCATGGCGTTGAATCGGGCACGCGGCAGATCCTTCATCGATTGTGGCTGCGGTGATGAACCGGTGCCGCTGTCTGTCGCGCTGATTGTGCGCAATGCGATCCTCGCGCTTCTGGCCGCCGCAGCGTTACTCAGTGGCGATATCGGCTCACAATCCTGGGGAGCAACCCTCAGCCAGATTGCTGCCGCAATCGCAGCGGTGGGCATCTATCGAGTGACCAATGTACTGATCGCCAACGCTGCACGCTTCCGCCTGGCCGGTCATCATGACTGAATGTCGGGAGATTTGAATCATGATGCTGTCGATGGTTCTGCTGTGGGTGATCGTCATCGCACTGATCATTGTCGTGTTTGCGCTGGCCCGACAGATTGGTGTATTGCATGAACGGATCGCACCAGCCGGTGCGCTGATGGTGAATCAGCGGGTGCGTGCCGGCGACCAGGCGCCGGTGATTCTAGTCACAACGCTCAACAGCGAATCGCTGATGGTAGGCGGGACAGGCAAGCGCCAGCTTCTCTTCTGGTTAGCTCCGGATTGTCCTATCTGCAAGAGCTTGCTGCCGGTCCTTAAATCGGTGACGTCGGACAACCGTGGCAAGGATGTGGTGTTGCTTTCCGACGGTGACGATGCGGGTGGACACCGTGCCTACGTCAGCGCCAACAAGCTCGACAACTTCCCGTACGCATTGTCCGAGATCGCGGGCCGCTCATTTGGCGTGGGAAAACTCCCTTACGCAGTACTCATTGATGACAGCGGGAGGATCGTTTCCTTAGGCATCGTCAATTCGCGTGAACACCTTGAAAGCCTCTTCGAATCCGAACGTCTGGGTGTCGCCTCCATCCAGGACTACCTCGTCCACCGCCAGAGCGACCCGGTGCAGCAGTTCGACCCGGACAAGTAGTCAACTGCAAAGGTTCAATGAAAAATCCTCAACTGCCCAAAGGCAGTGATGGCTATACTGCCGCCCGTCGCGTAATCCAGCGTGACAGGTGCCGAGTGATCGGGAACCTGGTGCAACTCCAGGACTGACCTCGCAACGGTAATCGGGAGCTCTTCGCTTCACGCAACGCTTCTTTCCGGAGGCGATGCGTGAATGCACCTCTGCAGTCACTGCCATGACGCCGCAAGGCGAAGGCGGGAAGGCCGCGAAGAACGGGTGAAGAATAGATCACCACTCCGAAAGTCCGGAGACCGGCTTGGCATCGCCGATCACACCGCCCGAGGACTGGCGGCCCCGGGGATCATCAACATGACCTCATTGTATTTTTTCGGCCGCAAACTTCGGCAGCCGCTCTCCGCATGTTCTGTTTTCTTCACTTCAGTCCTGCTGATCGGGATTCATCCGGATGCACAGGCAGCCTCCGACTCTCAAGCGACCCCAAAAGTGACGGAAGATGTGATCGTCACTGCTAGCCGTCAACTGTTACCGGCCTCCCGAGTCGGTTCGAGCACCACACAATTCAATGAAGACGACCTCAGCGACCGCCAGACGCCCTTCATCTCTGACGTCCTGCGCGAAGCTCCGGGCATTGCAGTGAACCGGAGTGGCCCGGTCGGTGGCCTGACGCAAGTGCGGATGCGTGGTGCCGAAGGCAATCACACCCTAGTGCTCATCGACGGCATTGAAGTGAACGACCCAGCCTTTGGCTCCGAGTTCAACTTTGCGCCGTTACAAACCAAGAGCTTCGAACGGATTGAAATCCTGCGCGGCCCGCAGAGCGCGCTCTGGGGCAGTGATGCAATTGGCGGTGTTATCAGTTTACACAGTGCTCTGCCGGACCCCGACGAATCCACTCTGTCGCTTGATCTGCGTGGCGGGTCACAGGACACATCGGAGGCCAGCGCCATGGCCGAGTGGGGAACCGAGCGCGTACGCACAGCGGTCAACATCTCTCGCTATCGCACTGCGGGGGTGAGCGCTTCCGAAATTGATCCGGAACGCGATGGCATCAGCACACGCACCGCACATGGTGTGATCGAAGCAGATCTGCATGAATCCCTCACCGCCCGCATGGTGCTGCGCCAATCCCACAGCCGGGTTGAAGACGACACCCAGGATTTCGCGTTTCCGTCGACACCGACACAAGGCCTCGTCATCGACAGCCGCAATGAAACGGACTTCTACCAGCGCTACGGCCGTGCCGAGCTGCGACACACGGCATTCGACGACCGGTTGCAACAACACCTCGCCTTTGGCTGGACGGATACGGCCAACCACTTCATCGATGCTGGCCGTACCACAGCGGCCAATGCCGGCAATCGACGAACTTTCGACTATGACGCGACGGTGGACTTTACGACGGGTCGATTCAGCCATGCGCTCACCTTCGGCGCACACCAGGAACAACTCAGTTTTCGTAACCGTGCCGCTGGTTTCACGGCCGCCAACCAGAACCGGGAAGATGAGCAGACGAGCGGCATCTTCGAATACACGTTTGGTATTGAAGAGTCGCTGTGGCTCGGCCTCTCTGCCCGCCACGACTGGAACGATCGCTTTGAAGACGCCACTACCCTTCGCACCACGGTTTCCTGGCAGCCAGACACAACCGGGACACGCATCCACGGCAGTTACGGCGAAGGTATCGCCAACCCAGGCTTCTTCGAGCTGTTCGGATTCATTCCGCTGAGTTTTGCGGGTAACGACCAGCTTAAGCCGGAGGAGTCCAACGGCTTCGATCTCGGCGTTGAGCAAACCTTTCTCGATGGTCGTGTACTGATCGACGTCACCGCGTTCACCGCTCGCTTCAAGGATGAAATCACCACGGTCTTCGACTTCACGACTTTCGTCTCCTCACCGGTCAACCTCGATGGTGTGAGCAAGCGTCGGGGTATCGAACTCACGACCCGTGCACAACTGCGTGACAACCTTGATCTCACTGCCAGTTATACCTTCACCCACGCCAGAGACCTGGACGATGAACCGGAGGTTCGCCGGCCACGCCACAGCGCCTCTTTGAATCTCGCCAGCGGATTTGCCGGCGAACGGGGGAACGTCAACGCCACGGTGATCTACAACGGGCGACAGCAGGATACCGAGTTCATTTTTTCGACCCCTGAGAATCGGGTTACGCTGGACGGCTACGTTCTGGTAAACCTCGCTGCATCGTTCAGGTTCCACCCGCGTCTTACGGCCCACGCCCGAATCGACAACCTCTTCGATGAAGACTACTCGGAAGTGTTCGGATTCAGGTCACCTGGCCGATCCGTTCTGGCGGGCGTGACGGTCGACCTCTTCTGATATCCGCTGCGGGACCGTACTGCTCAACAAGAGGGGACTACAAGAGGGTTGCCTCCTCCTGATTCCGGGACTATGTTCCCGGCACAGCCCAGTGAAACCTTGAAGATGCCACTCACAGTCACACCTTCTGGCGCCACTTGCGGCGCCACGATCCACGGCGTTGATCTGCGGGCGATGACCAGCTCCCTCGCTGAAGAGCTGCGGGCGATCTGGCTCAAACAAAAGGTGGTGGCATTCCCCGACCAGAAGCTCACGCTGGATGAATATCAGCACCTCGCGAGTTTCTTTGGCCCGTTTGGAGAAGACCCCTACTTCCGCACGTTGCCGGATCATCCACACATTGCCGAAATCCGTCGAGAAGCCGACGAGAAGACACCACTCTTTGCCGAAGGCTGGCATTCGGACTGGAGTTTTCTCGACAAGCCACCCGCTTTGACCATGCTCTATGGCGCGGTGATACCGCCGGTGGGTGGCGATACGCTCTATGCCGACCAGGCTGCTGCGTACGACGCCTTGTCAGACGAGATGAAGGAGCACCTGGATGGTCGGATGGGCATTCACTCGGCCCGACGTGCCTATTCACCTGCCGGCGCCTATGGAGAAAGGGACAAGGGCCGCTCGATGGCCATCGTCTATGACGACAGCGCCATGGCGACACACTTGCACCCGCTGGTGCTCACCCATCCTGAAACGGGCGTGAAAACCCTCTACCTGAGCCCGGGTTACACCATCGGCATTCACAACATGGACGATGCTGAAGCTCAGAAGCTGCTGTTTGAACTCTACGCTTACCAAAGCAGCGAGCCGTTCATCTACCGCCACACGTGGTCCGCGGGCATGGTGACCTTCTGGGACAACCGTACCCTGAATCATGCGGCAACCGGCGGATACGACGGCCATCAGCGGCTGTTGCATCGGATCACTGTCGCGCCGCGGGACTGAAGACCGCCTCCACGTCTCTCCTTCTGATCCGGCTCATTACGGGTACCGCTGCACTTTCCTGAAAAAAACCATTGACCCTTTTCTGTAGATATGAATACTGTGCACCACATAGTATGTGGCACACACCAATCGTAGAACCCTCATGTTCACCGACGAATACCTAGGCAGGATGCGGCTCGAACTGCGCCGCGGCATGGTGATCATCGCCGTGCTGCTGCAGCTCAGAACGGAACATTACGGTTATGCCCTGCGCCAGGCGCTGGAGGCCCGCGGGCTGGATATCGACGAAGGGACGCTCTACCCGTTGATCCGTCGGCTTGAATTCCAAGGGCTCCTGACCAGCGAGTGGCGAGAAGAAGACCGACGCAACAAGCGGTTCTACGCGATATCGACCGAAGGCCGCGCGGCGCTCAAACAACTGCTGACCGAATGGGACGCTCTCGAGACCAGCATCAACTCACTTCGAAGCGGGAAGGCATCATGATCCTGATCGACAACTACCTCACCCAGGTTTCCCAGCTCCTGCCGGAAAAAGGCCGCGACGACATCCTCGCGGAGCTTCGCCAGTCCCTCGAAGAACAGGTGCAGGCACGTACCGAGAGTGGTGACTCGGCACGTGAAGCATCAATCGCTGCGTTATCGAAACTCGGTCACCCGATCAAGGTGGCCGCTGCCTATCAACCCAATCAGTACCTAATCGGCCCGGGCATCTATCCCGCTTACCGCTACATGTTGCTGCGGGTGATCGTCGGCTTGATGGCCCTGCACCTGATTCTTGCTCTGTTCGTACTGCCGAGTCTCGAGGTCACCGTTTCCTTCGGCGATGTGGTCTCACATCAACTGTCCCTGCTCGGCTGGGGTGCGTTCTTCGTCACGCTTGGATTCGTCGTGGTGGAATACAGCGGCGAAAAGCTCCGATTCTTCGAGCGGTTCAATGCGGCATCACTGCAACAGGCGAGTACACGCCCGCTCGAATTCGGAGATACGGCCTGGAACCTCATCATCGAAGGGGTGTTTCTGCTGTGGTGGAACGGCGTCCTGGTTCTGGCACACGACGCAACGGTGACCGCCGCACCGATCTGGGAGCAGCTGCATTGGCCGGTCAACTTCGTGGTCGGGGCCATGTTTCTGCTGCACCTGTGGCTGATCCTGAGGGGCTACTGGATGCGACGCTCTCTCTATCTGGAAATCCTGCTCAATCTCGCCGGGTTATCGACATTGACTTTAATTGCAACGGCTGATCACGAATTACTTCTGTCAGGAAACGACATGCTCGGCTCCATTCCGCTCAACAAAATTGTGAACGGCGCAATGATCGTTATCGCACTCACTCTGCTGTGGGACACCCGGAAGGCACTGCTGCCTCTGCTAAACAGGGAGTAGCACGCCCCTATCTATTTGATCGCTGCACCCATTCCTTGAGGAGCTCACCTGTCGCTTCGCGCTCCTGCGGTTTCAAGGCATAGGCGGAAGCGGCATAGTCGGTAACACCGGCATCACGTAGCGCGATCAACCCGGCTTCAACTTCATCCCGCGAGCCGACGATGGCGACATCCGCCGGAGAGGATGCGCCTTCGCGATCGAACATCGCCTTGTAGGACGGTAGCTGGCCATACATCGCGAGGTTCTTGTTGATGTGCGCGCGAATCGTGGCGGGGTCATCCGTCACACACAGCGGCAGTGTCGCGATCACGCGCGGTGCCTCACGACCTGCGGTCTCTGCTGCTTCACGGAGCCTCGGAACAATGTGACTCGCGATCGTTTTGGGTCCAACCCAGGCGAGAGATACCCCATCGGCCAACTCCCTGGCGACCTTGAGTGCTTGCGGCCCGAGGGCGGCCACCACCACCTGACAGGGTTTTTCTTGCGCGCGGAAGAACCTGGCGATGCCAGAGATCGATGTACCGCGAGTATTCACCTCACCCGATCGGATCAGCGGCATCAACACTTCAAGATATTCGCGAAGGTGGCGAATGGGCTTGTCAAAGCCGATGCCAAGATCGGCCATCATCACCGCGTGGGACAATCCGATGCCCAGACAAAGGCGCCCCGGCATCGTGCTCGCAACAGTATTGGTCTGACCCGCGAGCACCATGGGATGTCGCGGCCAGGTGGGAATGACTGCGGTGCCGAGTTCGATGTCCGGAACCTGCTGTCCGGCGAGGGCGAGCACAGTCAATGCGTCAAAGCCACCGGTGGGATGCTCGGCCAGCCAATAACTTGCAAAACCCTGCTCACGGGCCCGCGCCACGTCGACGATGACCGCTGCCACCGAAGCCTTGCCAACGAGTCCCGTACCATTGATGCCGATGCGCATGTTGATCCCTTGCCGGAAAAGTCCCAGCGCAGCCTACAGGTGACCGAGAAGACATCTCAAGCAAACGGTTACACTGCCACCCATCAACCGGGAAAACAGCATGCTCAAGCTCCACCACGCACCCAACAGCCGCGCCGGACGTATTGTCTGGCTGCTCGAAGAGCTCGGTCTCCCCTATGAAATTAACCGCATGGCGTTCAGCCCGAAGGACCTCAAGTCCGATCAACACCGCGCACGGCATCCGCTTGGCCGCGTACCCGTGCTGGAAGACGGCGAGGTGATGATTTACGAATCCGGTGCCATCGTTGAATACATCATTGCGAGACATACCGATGGCGCGCTGAAGCCCGCTGTCGATTCACCTGAATTCCCCATGTATCTGCAGTGGTTCCACTACTGCGAAGGCATGGTGATGCCACCGGTGAACACCATCGTGGTGCAAACCCTGCTGTTGCCGCCGGACCGGCGCGACGCCACGGTCCTTTCGCAAGCGCAGAAGCTTCTCACCCGCGCATGGGAACCGGTAGAAACAGCACTCGCCGGCAAGGAGTACCTCATTAGCCGTTTCTCCGCCGCCGACGTGATGCTCGGCCATGCGGCCTTCATGTCCCGTCGGCTCGGCTGTGTACCGGAAACGATGCCGAACCTGCTCGGTTACATCAGCCGGATCGAAGCGCGGACCGCGTTCCAGAGAGGCATCAACACCTGATTCAGTGGTTGCCGCTCCGCATGCGGGATTAACTTGAAAGATGACACCTCAAGGCGCCGTTTTTTTCCGGACGGCGCCAGTACCCGTCGCATCCTGAAACTCGGGCTGCCCATCATGGGTGGCATGTCGACCTACGTCCTGCTCGAACTCATCGACATGGTGTTCGTCGGATATCTCGGTACCGTCGCCGTCGCGACGGTGGGCATCTCCGTCTTCCTGACGTTTTCCTATCTCGCACTGTTCGGTGGGACAGCGATCGCGGTGCAAGCCACCACAGCACGACTGGTTGGTGAACGCGCACCGGATGACCTTGCCCGGTTCCTTCGGACCACACTGTTCCTTATCGCTGCACTCACGCCTGTCGGAGCGTTTGTTGCCGGCTGGTTCGCGAGACCCCTGCTGGGCCTCATGAGTGAAGACCCGGCGGTACCTGAGACCGGTACCGCTTACCTTCAATGGTCCTTCGCCGCCGGCATCTTTCTGACACTCAACAACGCTTTCATGGGCTACTGGAACGCAACCGATCGTCCTGGGCTCTACTTCCGCGTGGTATTGTTGCAGGCCGCGATCAAACTGCCACTGAACGCGGTCCTGATGTTCGGAGCATTCGGCATCCCGGCCTTCGGTGTGACCGGTGCAGGCATGTCCACCTGCGCCGCCGCCTTCGTCGGCACGCTCTTCCACAAGATCATGGCAGCGAAACATGCAGGTCTCTACTGGCGGGGGGCGATCAGACCACACCTGCCCGTGATCGTCAGACTCTTGGTACCGGCCGGTGCGCAACAGTTCCTCGAGAACCTGGCGCTCACCCTGATGTTCCGCGTGGTTGCCATGCTGGGGACTGTGGAAGTCGCCGCGAACACCATCCTGATCAATCTGATCAACACCGTGGGACTGCCTGCCTGGGCACTCGGTGCCGCGGGCGCAACACTCGTCGGTCAGGCGCTCGGAGAAAAAAACCCGGAAGCCGCACACCGGTCCGCCTGGGATGTCATCAAGGTCGGCACAGTCTGCATGCTGATACTCGGCATTCCGCTGTGGGCGGCGCCGGAACCGATCCTGCGAATTTTCCTGCACGATCCAGAGGCCATCGAAGCCGCCATCGGGCCTTGTCGGCTGCTTGGGGTGATGATCGGCATCAACGGTATCGGTTATCTCTTCGCCAATCTCCTCTACGGCGCCGGTGATGTGAAACGGGTGATGTACGTGAATCTCGCGACGCAGTATCTGATCCTGCTACCGGGCGCGTGGGCAGTGGCCGTCTTCTCGACATGGGGACTCTTCGGTGTGTTGCTGGTTCACCAGGTTGCATTTCGCGCCGTTAACGCCGCCATTCTGACGGCGCTGTGGCAACAGCGGCGATGGGCGGATGTGCGACTGTGGTAGCACTTCCCCTTAGCTATCTTGTTCACCAACTGCACGGGTGGAACGAGTCAGTTTGTTTGAACTCGCGGCACGAAGAGAACGTTCTGTCGATCGTCCAGCACTTCGAGGACCTGACGCTCCCCACGCAACGCATTGACGAGCCACAATCGGGAGAGGTTCGCTAGCTCCGCGATCGCAAGGCTGCGCTCCCGCACTGCGCCTTGCTCGAGAAGCTGACGTCGCCACACACCTCCCAGGAGCCCATCGGTAACCGGAGGCGTGTATTTCGCGCCTTCAAGTTCGTACACCACACTGGCGATGGAGCTTTCCGTGACCTGCCCCTCTGGATTGAAGAACAGCCGTTCCCGGCTCGATCCGTCGGGATCGTAGTGGCGTCGATTGGAGGTCTTGTGGTGGAGAAAAACCGGATCGAGACCTGCCGGCAGCTTCACGAGTTCAATCGAAGATACTGCCGCACCACTGTCGCTGAATGGGGAGGATTGCAGGCTGAGCTGCCCGTTCGGCCGCAATCGAACCCGTATGCGCGCCGCTGATCGCAAACTGCGGGCAGCTTGATCGAGCAGGCGATCGAAAGCGCCTACGTCGAAACGCCAACCGAACCAGTGTGCGCTCGCCGCCAGACGATCGCGGTGCAGGTGCCGCAGAAAGTAACCGTTAGTCGGGGTGAATCGAAGGGTTTCGAAGAGTTCGAAAGCCGGTCTCGCGGGGCGATTGACAACCTGTGCCTTGGCCAGAAGTTCGTCCCATTCGTCTTCAGCCCGGGAGTCCCAGACGATGCCACCACCCGCACCATAGACGGCAGTGTCTGAGTGATGATCAAACCAGGCGGTACGTATGGCGATGCTGAACCGTGCCTTGCGTCCCGGCTCAACCACGCCAATTGCACCGGTGTATATCCCTCGGGGCGAATCTTCGAGGTCGGCGATCAACTGCATGCTCGCCGTCTTGGGCGCACCCGTTACAGAGGCTCCAGGGAACAAGGCGCGGAGTATCCCGGAGAGCGACGCATCGGTGTTCGCCTGAACGGTTGAGGTCATCTGCCACACATGCGCGAAACGTTCGACACCGAACAATTCAGTGACTCGAACACTGCCGATGCGGGCGATCCGCCCGAGTTCGTGGCGCACCATGTCGGTGATCATGACGTTTTCAGCGCGGTTCTTAGTGGAAGACCGAAGCCATTTGGCACGATCTTCATCAGCTTCCGGGATCGCTGAGCGCGCCGTAGTACCCTTCATCGGTTTGCAGACGATGACGTCGCCAAGAAGTTCGAAGAAGAGCTCCGGCGATGCCGATACCACCGCGAAATCGGGCGCTTCGATGTACGCCGCATAAGGTGCCTCTCCGGCAACCATTGAAAACAGCGTCCAGGCGTCGATGCCTTTCGCGGACAGACGCTCGGTATGGTTGATCTGATAGCTGCGGCCTTCGGCAAGCGCTTCGCGGATGCTTCGCAGTTTTGCCCCATAAGCCTCTGTACTCGTATTCAGCGACCAGGAAGGGGTGGCAAGGCTTGTGTGAGCCGCCGTGGTCGGTTGCGGTCCGGGATGGGAAGACCAACCCGCATAGAGCCCGAAGCAGACCAACGGCCATTCGCCCCCCGAACGGGCCGTTAGGGACGAATCAAACGCAGGAGCAGCTTCGTAGGCGACGAACCCCGCAGCGATCAGTCCACGAGTGGTCGCCGATTCAACCTCGGTCAGTACACCCTGGACTTCTGGCAGCGAGCGGGCCACGAGCACAGCCACCGGATGGTTGAACTCGCGCCAACCATGATCGCCGCGGCAGATGATTCGCAGAGACACGTTCAGATCGGCCCAGTCGGCAAACAGCGCGCGAAAGTCGCTTCGGAACTCACTGCAGATCAGGTGTGCTGCGAGCGGCGAAAACAACCGCGACCGCGACGATAGTGGCGATCAGTATCGCGAGCGCACCATGTATGCGCGCGGAGGTGGCGAACCATCCCGTAGTCGCCAGCGCCAAGGCTACCGCGAACAACAACTGCACCGGATGGAATCCAGGTAAATGGTTGAACAAAACACCGCCGACAAACGCGGCCACCACCATCATCAGCAGAGAGCCGTAGAGCAGTCTTCGTATCGAATAAAAATAAATACGCCAGTTGCGGATGCGACGCGGTTGATCCGGCACCAGCAAGACCGCCAGGAAATACATGATTCCGGGGCCAATGAGCAGATTCCAGGCAAAAGACAGGTAATCCCACGTGTTGTCACGCTGAAACCAGAGAACCCACCAGATCAGGCTGGTGAGTATCAGCAGGCAAACCACGTGAGTCGTGTGTACCCAGTAAATCCGGTCGCTGCTTAGAATCCAGCGAAGGCCAGCGAGGATGCGGGTGATCACCAGCGCGAGAACCAGCGTAAAGCCGGTCAACACGAATTCAAACATCGACATGTCGCGGTCCTTTCGAGAAAAGGTTGAGTCTGAACAAACTGTCTTGCTGCATCCCTTGACGCGCGGCAAGCCGAGCGCGCGTAGATACTGGACATGAGCCGGTCTGTCCAATGGCGCAGGGAGTTTGTTATTTTCGCCGACTTGCGAAAAGCGGTACTCCGCCGGGCAAAGTAGCCTAGCGGAGCGATTCCTTATGACAAGATGGGTATATCGATTAACCTATCCATCGTCATCCCCTCCCTGAGCGCCACTCGCATTACCGCATCTTCAATGAGCATTCTCGCCCTCCCCGCTGTTAGTTGAAGTTGCCGATGCAGCTCTGCATCTTCAGGGCCACTGCTGACACACTCGGCGCTGTAGCGTTCAAATGCAGTGAGGCTGATGACCAGTTCCACCAGGTGCCTGGGACACTCACAGTAGAGCGAACTGGTCGCCTCGGCGAAGGCCGCGAGCTCGCTTTCTTCGAACCGGGGAGGAGATGGGTGCTCCACCTCTCCGGTTTGCGAAGTACCACCCACAAGTTTGATCGAGGGCAACCGCAACAGCGTTCGGCACAACGCCGCCAACTCATCGACATCGTATACAGCGCGCGCCACGTCGTGCCCTGCACCGCGAAGATCGTTGATGACCTTTCTCGGTGCGAAGCAATACAGCACCAGCGCTTTGCCTGCACCCACATGGCGGACGGTTTGCGTGACTACTCCAAGCGACTCCTGGTTAAGTGTGGGCAACTCGATGACCACCTGCTGTGCACCGATCACCGGTTGAATCACAACAAACGTCTGGGTGCTTACCGCCTGAGTCGTAACCTCCAGCGCTGTCCCCGATACATGCCGCAACAGGGATTCCCGAAAACGACGCGATCCGACCGTTGGCCCTACCAGTGCCAGCTGCAATCGACCGGCCGATACCATCCCACGCGCTGCCAACGAGGTTGGTGTGACATCCGCAGCCGAAAGCAGACGCGTCAGTTCATTCCCTGACAGATTGAAGACCGTACCAATGGCAAAGCCCTGATCGAGCAGCTGCTTGATCAGGGTCAGCCTGCGCACATCCTCCGCGGAATAAAGCCGTTGACCGCGCGCACTCCGTGCCGGCCCGATGACGCCATAACGACGTTCCCAGACTCTGAGGGTCTCCACTGGTACACCGGACAGCCTGGCCGCCACGCCACTCCGAAAGGTTGCCGCATCAGATTGCGGTGAAGCTGCTGGTGGGCTGACCGGCATCTTTGGCTCGGATCGCCGACTGCTTTTCGTCACTTTTGATCCTTGAACGCTAACGAACCGCTATTGAACCGTTATTAGGCGCTTTATTCAAGATTTTCGCTTGATGTGTTTCGTTGTTGAACCGTTTAATCAGTTTCCAGATCGAAATTAATCAAATAGTGGGTCTTTTAGTAACCGACGAAACGACTGAACCGAGGAAAACATGAAAAACCGACGCAACTTTGTCCTGACCACGCTGCCGTTGACGATGGGGCTGATCGCTTCAAGCCGAAGCCTCGCATTGGAACCGGAACCACCGCGACTGTCGGAAACCGATCCGGTCGCCATCGCGCTGGGATACCGGCACGACGCTGCCACAGTCGATAAATCCCGCTTTCCCAACTACGTACCGGGACGGCGCTGCGCCGGCTGTCAGCTTTATCAGGCCGCTGCCGACCAGCCCTGGGCGAAATGCGCGGTAGCCCCGGGCAAACTCGTCGCTGGCGCTGGCTGGTGTTCAGCCTGGGCCGCGAAAGCCTGAGTGTGAGGTCCGGAATGAACTCCTTTCCGGCCGGTGATGTTGCGGTCGTGGTCGGATCCGCAGGTGGTATTGGCGCCGCCCTGCTTGCAGCCATTCGCGAAACCGGCCGTTTCTCGCATACGCTGGAACTGGCGCGCACCACCCACCCCTCGATCGACCTGTTAGATGAAACCAGCATCGCGGAGAGCGCCAGATGGGTTGCTTCAAAAGGCACACCGAGGCTCGTAATCGTAGCCTCGGGTCTATTGCATCGCGACGGGATCTCGCCCGAAAAAAGCCTGCGCCAGCTCGACCCGGCTGTCATGTCTGCCATGTTCGCCATCAACACGGTGGGACCAGCAATGGTCATGAAGCACTTCCTGCCACTTCTGCCACGCACTGGCAAGGCTGTCTTCTGTGCGCTCTCGGCTCGTGTGGGCAGTATCGGTGACAACTCTCTCGGGGGCTGGTTTTCCTACCGTGCGTCGAAGGCAGCGTTGAACCAGCTGATACACACCGGCGCGATCGATGTTGGCCGCAGGGCCCGGGAAACGATTTGTGTAGCACTGCACCCCGGGACTGTGGACACCACACTTTCTGCACCGTTCCACAAGGGTGGGCTGGAAGTACAAACACCGGCGATGGCGAGCCGCCGCCTTCTAGACGTCGTCGATCGCCTTGGCATCACCAATTCCGGAGGCTTTTTCGATCAGTTCGGCAGGACAGTCCCGTGGTAAGACCTGGAGGCGAGTCAAGCGTTCTCTTCTTCTGCCGATGCCTGTGCGATCAGCTCGTACGACGTTGACAAGTCCACACTCGCGCTCCTTGAGATGAGCGACACTAACTGCCGGACATCCTGTCCCTTCATCCCTTTGCGTCAGCCTAAAGCTGCCCTGCAGATAGCCGCGTCACCACTTCATTGGCGCATTCGCGAACCTCTGACAAGTCATCCAGACGCATTGCCACCTGCACTTGCCGGGACACTCGCGGGTTGCGCGCGAACCTGACCTGGTGGCGCGCAAAGAAGTCCCAGTACAACGTCGTGAAGGGACATGCGTCCTCACCCGTCCGCCGGCTGTGGTTGAAGTGACAACCTTTGCAGTAGTCACTCATGCGATTGATATATGCGCCTCCGGAGGCATAGGGTTTAGTCGCCATCCTTCCACCATCGGCATGCTGCGACATACCAAGGACGTTGGGAACCATCACCCACTCTGCACCATCAACGAAACTGGCCCACATCCAATCAAGCAGTTCGGCCGGATCGACGCCGGCAATGAGGCAGAGATTGCCGAGAACCATGAGCCTCTGGATGTGATGTGCAAAACCGTGAGTCCGCACTTCCGACAACACCTGGTCAAGGCAGCGCATCTGTGTTGCGGCATTCCCCCGGAACACGGGAGGCAGCGGCCGCGTCGCTCCCAGCGCGTTGAGACCTGCATACGCGGGCATGCCGGCCCAGTACATACCCCAGACGTACTCGCGCCACCCAATCACCTGGCGAATAAACCCTTCCGCCGAAGCGATGGGCACCAAACCACGGTCGAAGGCGACTTGTACCGCATCACAGACCTCGGCGGGGGTGAGCAGACCGAGATTGAGATACGGCGAGAGCAGCGAGTGCGCGAGATGCATTGAGCCCGTGGTCATCGCTTCCGCGTGCGGACCAAAACCAGGCAGCACCCGATCGATGAAGTGATCCAACCGGCGCCGCGCTTCGGCGCGTGTGGTCGCCCAGATTCCCGTAGGCGACTCGCCTTCACAAAACGGACTGATGTGTTCGATCACCGCCCGGTCAAGGTCATCGAGCGGTGACGTCAGTGGTGCGGGCCAGACATGACCGCGGGGTGGTGGACGTCGGTTGTCCGCATCGAAGTTCCAGCGACCACCGCTGGGTTGTGCACGCGGCCCGGTTCCCTCCATCAGATAACCGAGACGCCGTCGCTGCCAGCGGTAGAAGTCCTCCATCCTCACGTTGAGCCGGCGATTGACCCACGCGGCGAAATCCGAGTAGTGACAAAGAAACTGGTTGCCCGGCACCACACGACATCCCAATCGGGCCATGCGCTCGCGCGCGCTCCGGCTGGCCGGTTCCATGACCAGCACCTCTTCAGTTCGATGGATCGCGCGATGGTCGTGAAGCCCTTCCGCGAGTGTTCGTGCAAAGCGGTAGTCCACAGCGAATCCCGCAGCACGGAGTTCTTCGGCAAAGCGGCGCATCGCTGCAATCACCAGATGGGCGTGTTGGATGTGCCAGGTTTTCGACGCCAGCAAGTTGGCGCTTTCGATCATGAGCACCCGGTGTGTGCCTGGGCTCGCCTACGACAGTGC